>DAHXMN010000070.1 GCA_027371725.1 Candidatus Woesearchaeota archaeon
TCATATATCGCGAGGAGTTCCCGGTCGAGCGCCCCGGTCTCGACGAACCAGGCGAACCGCTCGTACGTCTGCTCGTGCTCCCGCGGAGCCGAGGTCGTCACGCCGTTGGCGAGGAGGTAGGCCTTCGCCGCGTAGAAGATGGCGTAGTACGACGCGCCGATCGCGTTGCTGAAGAACGTCTCGCCCTCCCTGATCCTGAGCTCGACCCGGAGGGGGTCCTCGGTCGAGATCCTGATGAGCGTCCGGGCGAGGATGAGCTCGTTCTGCGCGCGCGCGAGGTAGAGCCGTTGCTTAGGGTCTGAAGCCATGCCGGTGCGCCTCCGATATTATCAGGTAGTAGATGTCCGCGTTGAGGAGTATCCGGTGGCGGCGGTAGATCTGCTTGCCCAGATTCTCCTCGTCGTTCACGAGCATCTCGTGGAACTCCTTGAACGTGACGTAATGATCGTGGATCCCCATCGGGTGGCGGAGCGCCGCGGCGTCGACGTGCGCCGCGATGCGCTTCCCTGTCTGCTCGTCCGGGACGAGGAAGCAGAGGTCGAGGTCCGAGCCCGTGCGCTGCGTCCCCGCGGCATAGCTCCCGAAGACGATGAGGCAATAGGCCTTCTGCGGGATCTCCCGGACGAGCCCCATGAGGAGGTCGAGCAGGGGGAACGTTGCCTGCGACTCGAGGTATTGGAGACTGTGGTAGAGGAGCGGGTTGTCGAGCTCGAGCCGGTAGAGGCCGATGTTCGCCTCTTTCCGCACGGCGAGGAGGCGCGCCGCGACGAGTTTCCGGAGCGCGAGGAACACCCCGGGCTTGCTCCGCTTCCCCGTCGCCGCCATGATCGCGGCGATGGAGCGCTCCGCGGAGAGGTCGTCAGTCCACGCCGTCAGGAGTTGCAGGGAGGCAGTCATCGACACACCATTATATTTTTTTATAATGAACAGTACTTTTTTTTATAATTTTCGGTTCTGTGCGTCCCCCGGCCGGCGCCCGAGGGACGCCCGGGTACCGCTCCCGACCATCCTCATCCGCTCACCCCGCTGAACCGGTAGGGGATCACGTTGCCCCGCACGTAGAGGTCGCCGGTGTACTGGTCCGCGTACGCGAGGTAGACGCTCCGCTTGTTGATGAGCGAGTACGAGCCGGGCGTCGGCGCGAGGTTCGCGTTCTCCTCGTGGAGCGTGCCGAGGAGGTGGAGGTCGCCCGTCGCGGAGTCGATCCAGATGGTGGCGACGCCGTTCCCGTCACGGTCGACGTACCCTATCCGGAAGTCACGGGGGCCGGGCGCGCCCGCGCTGCGCTCGTACACCCGTCCGCCGATGAGGAGGTTGCCGATTTCGGTGAAACGCGCCACCGGGACGCGGTCCAGGTTCTGGAGGAGGATCTCCTGGTCGGGGAAGTACTCCGAGGCGTTGAGGAGGAGGCAGGCCGCGGGCTGCTGGTTCGGGTCCGGGTTGCTGCAGTCGAGCGTCGTGTTCGCGGTGACGGTCGCGTTCGGCGTTAACGTCCCGTTCGTGATCGCCATGCTCGTCCCGTTATTCGTTCCGTTCACGGTCCCGTTCGTCACCGTCCCGTTCGTCGTCGTATTCGTGCTCTCGTTCATCATGCTGGTCGTGTTTCCGCCCGTCGTCGCGTTGCTCGCGGTGACGGCGATGGTGAACTGGTTGCTCGGCGTGATGCTGTACAGGTCGCTCGCGTAGATGATGCTCTGCTCGCTGCCGGGGGCGGTGCCGGTGACCGTGGCCGTGCTCCCGTTGAACGTGATGGCCGCGTCCGGGACGTTCATGTAGTCGAACGTGAGGGCGTCGTTGTCCGGGTCCATGAAGTACTGGCTGAGGTCGAGCGTCACGCTCGTCCCCTGCTCGAGCGTCACGTTCGGCACCGTCGCGGTCTGCACGGGCGCGTGGTTCACGCGCGGCTCCGTCGTGGTGACGCCGGCGAGGTTCAGCGCGGCGCCATCCGAGAGGACGACGTCGAGCGCCAGGGAGGCGTTCCCCGTCGCGTTGAGCGTGCACGTGTCGACGCACGCGTCCGTGAACGCGACCGTGTTCACGCTCGCGGCCGTCGGGACATCATTCGAGACGTTCGTGTCGTTCCGGACGAGGAAGCCCGTCGAGACCTTGGTGATGTTCCCGGAGTCGTTGAGCAGCGCGTCCAGCGTGTACGCGCCCGGCGCCGCGATGCTGAACGGCTCGAAGACCGGCTGCTTCACCCCGTTCTCGTCGGTGAGCCAGAGCGTGTAGCTCGCGTTCGCGGGCAGCACCGTCACGTTCACCGTCTCGTTCAGCGCGTAGCTCGCCATCCCCGTCACGACGGACGCTCCGGGCGACGCGTCGCCCCGATACACGAGGAAACGCTGCCCGCCGGCGTCGAGGTACACGGATGCGCTTCCGCCAGACAAGGAGCCGGTCACCTGGAGCGACGACGTGTTCGTCACGTTCAACGGGACGCTCCCGGACGCGGTGAAGACGAACGATGCCGGCGCGCTCACCGTCTGCGTCGGCGTCAGCGTCACGAAGCCCGTCGGGCCGACGAGAAGATGGCCGAACGCGGCGAAGAGGCCGAGGCCGACGATGAGGAGGAGCGCCAACGCGGCAGTCACGGTCGTGACGATCGGCCGTCCTTCGTCCGCGCGTCCGCCCATCTCGTCGCGGAGCGCGCGCTCCTCGTGCTCGAGGTCGCGGAGCAGCTCGTGCTCGAGCTTGCCCGCGTGGACCTTCATGCCCGAATCCACCCGGAAACAGGCCTGACCCGACGGCGTATATAAAGATTTCGGAAGATGTCTCCGCAGCCGAGGCGTCCCTTCCTCATTGTCCATCCCAATTTGTCCATCCCACTGTTTCGCTCTTTCCCGTCGTTTCATTTCATCTTCTGTCGCGTCCCCTATCATAATATTTATATAGTGCGCCCCGGTGCGTCTCCAGAGGGTCGTCGGGGTGACTTCATTGACTGCTCGTCTCGCGTTCAAGAGCTCATCGGTCCGTCTCGTTCTCGTCGCGCTCGTCTCGCTCCTCTTCCTCCTCGCCGCCTGCAGCGCGTCCGTCCGCCCCGTGGTGGATGAGGACGCGCGCGTCGCCTCCTTCCTCCGGCTCTTCCCCGGAGCGACGTATTCGGAAATGGCTTATGGTGGCGCCTCCGTCGACGCGATCCGCGACGTCGTGGCGCAGGACTGCCCGAACGCCACGCTCCCCGGTTCCTTCACGCGCGCCGCCTACGTCACGAAGGCCGCCACCCTCGTCGCGTACGTCGACGGCAACGGCACGGTCTTCTGCGTCGCGCCGAAGCTGAACCCTGACGCGTTCGCCGTCAGGAAGGGCGATCCGTCCACGGTGCCGGAGGGCACGCTCGTCACGGTGAACGGCGAGCCGATCACGCTGGGCGACGTCCGCGCGGCCGCGGCGCAGCTCCCGCCGGACGTGCAGAACCAGACGACCGTCGCCTCGCTGGTCAACACGCTCATCGACCAGCGGCTCCTCCGCCAGGCGGCGGCGAACACGACGGTGAGCGACAGCGACGTCACGGCCGCGGCCGAGTCCGCGTGGGCGTCCGAAGGGTACGCGGACCGGTCCTCGTTCGCGCAGGCCCTGGCGCAGCGGGGCTCGTCCTACGCCGCGTTCCTGAACGCGACGCGCGACCGGCTCCGGGCGCAGCGTTTCCTCCAGGCGCAGGGCGTCACGGACGTGAACGTCTCCGAGGACGCGGCGCGCCAGTACTACCTCGACAACCCTGACGCGTTCCTCGTGCCGGAGCAGGTCCGGTTCCGGCAGCTCTTCTTCAGCTTCAACGCGACGGGCGGGGAGCAGGGGGCGCAGCGGCGGCTCCAGGCGGCGCTCGCCGCGATCGGGAACGGCACGGAC
>DAHXMN010000071.1 GCA_027371725.1 Candidatus Woesearchaeota archaeon
TCCCGATGATCTGCCGCGAAAGCTTCTTCTCTTCTTCAGCCATGAGCATCACCACGATTCTGCTGGACTCGCTGACGTGCGCCGAATATTTAAATGTTTCCCTCGTCGCCCTCTCAGGGAACCGCACCGAGGCCACTAGATTTAAATAGTATCCCCCCCTCACCGCACTGGAGGCGTCATCTCATATGAAAAACGACCTTGACAAGGCGGTCTTCTCCTACTCCACCAACGGCAGCACGAACGAGCTCGAGGAAGAGAACAAGCTCCTCAAGGACACGATCGAGCAGCTCCGCACCGAGGTGGAGAAGTACAAGGCGCCCGCGCTCCTCGTGGCGGAGATCGGCGAGATCATCTGGCAGAAGCAGCGCAAGTACGCGATCATCAAAGTCCCCAATGGAAACCAGTTCTACGTCAACATCGGCGAAGGCCTCCCCGACCTCATCCCCGGCGACTCCGTCCTCGTCGAGCAGAAGAACCTCACCGTCGTCGAGAAGGTCAGCACGACCCGGAAGTTCGCCGTCGAGCAGTTCGTCATCCTCGAAAAGCCGGTCGTGACCTGGGAGGAGATCGGCGGGCTGCAGCAGCAGGTCGAAGAGATAAAGGAAGTGATCGAGCTCCCCCTGACGAAGCCGGAGCTCTTCAAGAAGGTCGGCATCACCCCGCCCAAGGGCATCCTCCTCTACGGGCCGCCCGGCACGGGCAAGACGCTGCTGGCCAAGGCGGTCGCCAACTCCACCAACTCCACGTTCATCGAAGTGGTGGGCTCCGAACTCGTCCAGAAGTTCATCGGCGAGGGCGCGAAGCTCGTCAAGGACATCTTCGCCTTCGCCCGCGAGAAAGCGCCGAGCATCGTCTTCATCGACGAGATCGATGCGCTCGCCTCGAAGCGGGTCGACATGGGCACGAGCGGCGAGCGGGAAGTGCAGCGGACCTTCATGCAGCTGCTGGCGGAGATCGACGGGTTCAAGAACCTCGGCAACGTCAAGATCATCGGCGCCACCAACAGGAAGGACATCCTGGACGAGGCCGTCACCCGGCCCGGCCGATTGGACCGGCTCATCGAGGTGCCGAACCCGACGCTCGAGGGCATCCGCGAGATCTTCCGGATCCACACGCGGAGCATGCGCGTCGAGAGGAAGACCGACCTCGAGAAGATACTCAAGAAGATGGACAACTTCTCAGGGGCGGAGGTGAAGGCCGTCGTCACCGAGGCGGGCTACTTCGCCATCCGCGCGAACCGCACCGTGGTGAAGGAAGCCGACTTCTTCAAGGCGATCGCCAAGGTGAAGCGCGCCGAGGAGGAGAGCAAGGAATACGCCGCCATGTTCGGCTGAGTTCTCAGCGCCGGCACCGCCGCCTTCAGGCGGAGCGCCGCCGCCGCGGAGGAAGCGATCGCGGAGGGGGTCGGCCCCCTCGGGGAGGAGCGCTTTCGGGAGGAGAAGCGATCGCCGAGCAGCCGATGACGGCCACGAACGCGATTCGCCGAAGAGCCTGTCGGCGCACAATTCTTATTAACCGTCAGGAGTTCCTGTGTTCGTCCCGCGATGACGAGGTGAACACCCGAGGCATCATGCCTGACGGAAGTAACTGCCGAGCGGGACGCTTCACGCTCGTGATCCCATGGGCTCCCTCGCCGCCCCGGACTTCGACCTCGGCCTCACCGTGAAAGCGGGCATGCTCTTCGCGTACGACGAAATATGCCCGAACGAATTCATCATCTGCGACGGGGAGAAGACCTTCTACGTGAAACAGGAGGGATCGACGCTCTTCTTCGAAGGGATCGCCGAACGGGGATTGAGGGGGTTCTTCGACCTGGACACGGATATCGACGGCCTCCACGCGCGCCTGAAGACGGAGAAGCCGCTCGCTCCCGTCCTCCGGGAGTACAAGGGCCTCCGCCTCGTCCGCCAAGATCCCCGGCAGGCGATCCTCACCTTCATCATGAGCAGCAACAACAACCAGCGCAGGATCAAGCGGATGATGGACGCGTTCCGCGAGCGTCACGGCGAGAGGACCGTCGTCGGCGGCCACGCGGCCTTCGCCCTCCCCCCGCGCGGCGCCGTCACCCATCCCGGCCATCTCGACGGCCTGAAATACGGCTACCGCGCCGAGTATCTCGTCGAGACGGAGAGACGGCTGAATACGGGATTCCTGAACAAACTGGAACGGATGGACGACGACGGAGCACGAGAGCTCTTGCTGACGCTTCCCGGCGTCGGGCCGAAGGTCGCGGACTGCATCCTCGCCTACTCGACGCTCGCGCGCGGCGAGGCGTTCCCCGCGGACGTCTGGGTGAAGCGCGCGCTCAAGAGGTGGTACGCCTCCTCGTTCCGGAAGAAGCCCCTCACCGACAAGCACATCCGGGAATTCGCGAAGAAACGCTTCGGCGACGACGCGGCGTACGCGCAGCACTACCTCTTCTTGGCGGCGCAGGAGAAATTATAGAAATTCATGAGAGATTATGGACATTCATATTAGTTCTTTTATTCATATTAGTCCTTTTATTCATATTAGTCCTTTTGTTTGTTTCCGATTGATATTTTTAAGCTAACATCTCGAAGTCGACGCACACGCGGAAGACGCGCGGCGAATGCTGCCCCGAGGGCACGATGCCGAGGACCCTTATCGTACGGTTGTTCCTCTTCGCTGCGGCCTCCGCCTTTTCGGCCGCCTTCTCGAACTCGCCCTCGCGCTCGAAATCGTAGAGATGGATGACCGTGCCGCGATGCGCGACCGAAAAGGCCTCGTCGAGGAAGTCGTGCCCAGTATGGGGGAGCGGCATCACGATCCGGTCGAACGCGATACCCTTCTCCGCGAGCATCGGGACCGCATCCCGTACATCATCATTGATCAGTACGACATTCTTCAATTTATTCAGTTTGACGTTGACTAATCCTAACTCGTGTCCTTTCTCATTGAGTTCTATTCCCACTATCTCCGCCGCTTCCGTGCGCTTCGCGATGACGCAGCAGTACGGCGCAGCCCCGGAGAACATCACCAGCACGCGCTCCCCGGGCCGGACGAGCGACGCGATGCGCTTCCGCTCCGTCGCCGAGCGCACGGAGTAATACACGCCCTCGACGTCGATCCTCAGCCGGACGCCGTTCTCCACGACGACCGTCTCCCGCGTATCAATCCCCGCGAGGAACGCCATCTTCTGGACGCGGAGCTCGCCCGCATGGCCGCCCGCCTTCTTCAGCACGGTCGTCACGTTCCTGTTGTCCGCGAGGATCGCCGCCGCGATCAATCGTTCTTTCGGAAGCAACGCCTCATCGATCTCGAGGATGGCGATTGACCCCACGATGTCGAACGAGGACGTGAGCGAGTCCCGTTCCTCCTCGGTGAGCGCGTCTGCCAGGCGCTCCTTGAGGCCGCCCTTCGCCGGCGCTTCTTCCAGCTCGCGCTCGACGAACGTGACCGGAAGGGAAGAGCGGAACCGCCCCGTCACGGGGAAGAGGACGAAGCCCCCCTCTTTGCCGTGGCGGTAGCCGCGGTCGAAGAGGCCGTGGCCGTAGAGGTGCTGCTTCACGCGCTGCGCGTCCTTCATCGCAGCCTTCACGCAGAGCACCATGGCGCCGAGAACGCGCGGCGGTTTATTAATCCATTCGTCGCATCGGTCGGGGGAAGGTTCCCGCTCGCGCCCGGGTCGCCGGCCGCTCGGCAATCGCTTCCTCCTCCGCTTCATCGGTCGACCCCGTAAGGGCATGGTCGCTCCGCTTCCGGGTTCCTCGGAGGCCACGGAACCGTCCCCCCGACCTCCTTCGTAAGCTCATCCGCATGCCTCGCCCTTTGGCCGGCGGCCATCACGTTCTCCAG
>DAHXMN010000072.1 GCA_027371725.1 Candidatus Woesearchaeota archaeon
GCCCCGATAATCGCCGGGCGGCTTGTTCTCCGCCCATCACTTCGACCTCGACGCCTTGATGATGAACCTTCCGAGATGCGAGGCGAACCGCTCGTTCTCCGAGAAGACGACGGGCTGCACGATGAATTCGCGTGGGCGCCGTCCGATCTCGTATGCCCCTTCCTTATCCGTCAGGAGATCGATGTCGTGCGCCTCGATCGCGACGCCCTGCGCGGCGAGGTTCGTGCCGCCGATGAGCATCCACGTGATTCCCGCGAGACGTTCAGCGAGCAGTTTCAGGGCTTCTTTGTGTTTCGGTGGGCGTTTCTTTGTGTTTCAGTTTCTTTGTGTTTCAGTGGGAGATTCATCGTTCACTCCCGGAACTTGACGTCGTCCACGACGCCGTCGCTGTCGAGGTCGCGTCCTTCGACGACGCGCGCGACCGTCCCATCCTTCCTGACCGCCGCCGCGAGCTCGTCGAAGTGCCGGAGGAGCGCGATGATCGCGGCTTTCGTCCCCGCGCCCCGCCGGCCGGCGATGAAGAGGATGCTCCTCCCTTTCGCGAACGGGTTCCCGGCCTTCACGATGACGC
This sequence comes from Candidatus Woesearchaeota archaeon, assembly GCA_027371725.1. Classification (GTDB taxonomy): domain Archaea; phylum Nanobdellota; class Nanobdellia; order Woesearchaeales; family UBA525; genus UBA153. The sequence goes on from DAHXMN010000072.1 coordinate 572, forward strand.
CGATCTCGTCGCTGTCGTATTCCTGCCTCGTCAGCGTTGAGTAGAATGTCTTGCCGTCCTCCTTGAACCGGACGGGCAGCTTCGGATTGAGCCGCTCCGTCACCGTGTTCACGATGGGGCCGCCGATGACGATGAGGTTGCGGCGCCAGTCCTCCTTCTTGAACTCGGTGTCGAGCTTGATGACGAGCGGCGGCGGCTCGTCGAGGAAGCTGCCGAGGAAGAGCGCGAGGTCGATGGCGTAGCTGCCGTCCTTCGCGCGCGCCATCCGGGGGCCGTGGCTGTCCGGGCTGCCGACGACGATGAGGAAGTCCGCTTTCCCGTCGGCGATGAAGGGCTGGAGGAACCGTTCGTGCGCCGGGTCGTGCGCCGCGATCCTCGTCGTCGGCTCCGGCTTTGCGAGGAGGACCGAGAAGGACTTGGCGGCGAGGGCGTAGTACTTCGCGGAGGCGCCGCCGACCTCCTCCCTGCGCTCTTGTTCGATCAGCCCTGCTTTCTCGAGCTTCCGGACGTGGTAGTAGACCTTCTGCTCATGCACGCCGAGCAGTTTTGCGAGCTCGTGGCTGTAGCGCGGCCGTTCGACGAGCGCGGTCAGGATGCGCTGCGCGAGCGCGCTGCCCGCCGCCTTGAGCTGGGTGAGCGTTGCTTCCTGCGAGGCGAGGCTTCCCAGCTTCCCGTCTTTCTCGACGACGTAACGGCCCATGGGAAACAACCGAGCACGGACGTACGAAACGCCCACTACTAAAAATATTTTTTTACTAGTATTAAAACTTTTTCAATAATACTTATAAATGAGGTATCCCGCCAGGAACGACGAGAAAGAAAGGAAACGGAACGAGCGAGGACGAACAAAGGGGAACGGCGAAGGAAACGACGGACAAGAATGACAGAGACGAAGGACGGCGAGGCGGGACCATGACGAAGCTCATCAACACGTTCGGCGACTTCCGGATCGAGCGGCGCGGCCTGGAACAGGACTACCGGCTCCTTCTCGACGCGTACCTGGAGCTGCGGCACGAGCTCGACGCCATCAGGGGCGGCAGACAGGACGCCGAGTGAATCATGAAGGTGTGATATCCATGGCAGCAGGCAGGACTCTTTTCGGCACGGACGGCATCCGGGGCATCGCGAACAGGTACCCGATGACGCCGGAAGTGGCGCTCCAAGTGGGAAAAGCGGTCGCGCGCGCGTTCAGGAACGGCAAGGGGCCGACGATCGTCGTCGGAAAAGACACGCGGCTGAGCGGCTACCTCTTCGAGAACGCGCTCACCGCGGGCCTCGTCTCGGCGGGCGCGACGGTCTACCTCGTCGGCCCGCTCCCCACGCCGGCGATCGCGCACATCACGAAGAGCTTCGCCGCGGACGCGGGCATCGTCATCACCGCCTCGCACAACCCTGCGGAGCACAACGGCATCAAGATCTTCGACGGCCAGGGCTTCAAATTGCCGGACGAGGCGGAATGCGCCATCGAGGGATCCATCATGGCGAGCATGACGAAAAGCGGCAGCGCGCAGGACTCGCCCGAAGCCGTGGGGAAGGCGTTCCGCATCGAGGACGCGCGCGGCCGCTACATCGAGTTCGTCAAGTCCACGGTCGCGAACCGGTCGCTCAAGGGCCTGAAGGTCGTGCTCGACTGCGCGAACGGAGCGGCGTATCTCGTCAGCCCGACCATCCTCCGCGAGCTGGGCGCGGAGGTCGTCGCCCTCAACGTCCAGCCGGACGGCCTCAACATCAACGAGGGATGCGGCGCCCTCCATCCCGCGGCGCTCGCGACGGCGGTCAAGGAGCACAAAGCGGACGTCGGGATCGCGCTCGACGGGGACGCGGACAGGGTCATCATGGTGGACGAGCGCGGCCAGGTCGTCGACGGCGACCAGCTCATCGCGATCCTCGCCCTCGAACTCCAGCGCGAAGGCAGGCTCGAACGGTCGACGATCGTGGGGACGCACTACACGAACCGCGGACTGGACGAGGCGATGGCGAAAGCCGGCATCGCCGTGAAGCGCGTCGAGACCGGCGACCGGCACATCATCGAGGAGCTGCGCGAGAACGGCTATAATTTCGGCGGCGAGCAGTCCGGCCACCTCATCCTCTTCGACTACGCGACGACGGGCGACGGCACCATGGCCGCGCTCCACATCCTCCGGATCATGCAGGAGTCCAAGAAGAGGCTGAGCGAACTGGCGAGCTGCATGACGCCGTGGCCGCAGCTGGTGAAGAGCGTCCCGGTCAAGCGGAAGCCCGCCATCGAGACGCTGCCGAAGGTGCGGGCGGCGATCGCCGCGGCGGAGCAGGCGCTCGGCGACGGCGGCCGGGTCTTCGTCCGGTATTCGGGCACGGAGCAGAAAGCACGCGTCATGATCGAGGCGAAAGAGGAGGCGCGGATCGCGCCGCTCGCCGAGAGCATCGTCAAGGCGTTCCAGGAAGAGGTGGGCGCATGAGCGCACGCACAATCATCATCACCGCGATCAGCGACTGCAGACGGGGGGAGCCCATCACGGCGACGCGGCCGTACGGCTGCCTGCCGCTCCTCAACAAACCGTTGCTCCTCTACCAGCTGGACGCGCTCGCGAAGAGCGAGGGGGAGCGGTTCATCATCCTCGTGAACGGGAAATCGGAGTCGCGGCTGCGCGAGCTCGTCGGGAAGACGGAGAGCAAGGCGAAAGCGCGCGTCTCCTTCCTCCCGGTCGAGAAAGAGAAGGAGGTCGAGGGAGCGATCGTCAATGCGACGATGATCGTGCCGGGCGACCTGCTGCTCAGTGAGGTGCCGGACGAGCGGCAAGGGCCGCTGCTCCTCATCACCAAGGATTCGTCCGAGGAGGAGGGCGCGGCCAAGGCGCTCCTCACGCGGCTCGGGCTGGCGGAGAAGGTCGCGCACCTCGAAGCGGAAGCGTCCAGGATCGACTATCCCTGGGAGCTCGTCACCGCGAACCAAGCGCTCTGCAAGGGTCTCGAAGGACAGCGGATCCATCCGTCGGTCGTCCGCGAGGAGAACGTCATCCTCGAAGGAGCGGTCGCCGTCGGGAAAGGCACCGTCCTCAAGGCGAACACGTACATCGAAGGCCCGGTCATCATCGGGGAGGATTGCGCGATCGGCCCGTTCGCGCATCTCCGGCCGGAGACGTGCATCGCGGACGGCTGCCGCATCGGCAAGACCGAAGTGGTGGACTCGATCCTGCTCGAGCGCGTCACGTCGAAGCACGCCGCG
>DAHXMN010000073.1 GCA_027371725.1 Candidatus Woesearchaeota archaeon
AGCCCTTGCCGCGCGTGATGGCGTGGGCGTCCGCGTACTCGCCTTCCTTGAAGACCTCCGCAAAAGGCCATAGCAACGGCACAGCCGAAAGGCATACGCCTCACCAGCGAGATACCAACATGGGCAAGCGAGAATCACCCCGGCACGGCAGCATGCAGGTCTGGCCGCGCAAGCGCGCCAAGCGCCAGTACGCGCGCGTCCGCGGATGGAACGAGAAGGAGAAGGGCCTGCTCGCCTTCCCCGCGTACAAGGCGGGCATGACGCACGTCATGGCGACCGACGCCCGGAAGAACAGCCAGACCAAAGGCGAAACGATCGCCCTGCCCTCCACCATCCTCGACTGCCCTCCCATCAAGCTCTACAGCGTCCGCCTCTACAAGGAAGATGCGTACGGCGCGAAAGCCGTCGGCGAGATCGTCGTCGGCAAGGACAAGCACCTCTTCCGCAAGGTCTTCACCAAGAAGACGGACGAGGAGAAGCTCAAGGACGTCAAGCCCGCGGAGTACAGCGACATCCGCGTCACGATCATGACCCAGCCCGGCAAGACGGGCATCGGGAAGAAGAAGCCTGAGATATTCGAGGCCGCGATCGGCGGCACCAACGAGGAGAAGCTCGCCTGGATCAACGACCACCTCAACAAGGAGATCACGATAGCGGAGGTCTTCAAGGAAGGCGAGTACGCGGACGCCCACGCCATCACGCGCGGCAAGGGCTATCAGGGCCCGGTCAAGCGGTTCGGCATCGGCCTCAAGCCGCACAAGAGCGAGAAGGGACGGCGCGCACCCGGCAGTCTGGGCGGCTGGTCGGCGCAGCAGCACTTCCTCTACCGGGTCGCGCACGCCGGCCAGATGGGCTACCACCAGCGCGTCCAGTACAACAACCAGATCATCAAGATCGGCGACAACCCGGAAGAGGTCAACCCGAAGGGCGGGTTCATCAACTTCGGCACCGTCCGGAACCAGTACGCGATCGTCAAGGGCAGCCTCCAGGGCCCGAAGAAGCGGTTGATCACGCTCACCAAGGCGGTCCGGCTGTACGACAACCAGATGACCCCCACGGTCGAGACTATCAGCATCGAGTCCAAGCAGGGACGCTGAACAAGAAAATGACCGGCCATCAAGTTCACGAAGGAACGACCATGAAGCTTCCCATCATCGACGCGAAGAAGGCGAAGAAGGGCGACCTCGAGCTGCCGAAGCAGTTCAGCGAGCCTGTGCGCCGCGACCTGATCCAGCGCGCCGTCTTCAGCCTCCAGGCCGCTGCCCGGCAGCCGTATGGCGCCGACCCGGACGCGGGCATGCGTGTCAGCGCCAAGCTCTCCAGACGGAGACGGAACTATCGCGGCAGCTACGGCCAGGGCATCAGCCGCGTCCCACGCAAGGTCCTCAACCGGCGCGGCATCCGGATGTACTACGTCGGCGCGCTCGCCCCGGGCACCGTCGGCGGTCGGCGCGCGCACCCGCCGAAGGCGGAGAAGGTCTGGGCGCAGAAGATCAACAAGCGCGAGAACCGGAAGGCTATCCGGAGCGCGCTCGCCGCCGTCATGGACAAGACGGTCGTTGCGCAGCGCGGCCACAAGCTGCCCGCGGAATACCCGTTCATCCTCGACAACAGCTTCGAATCCATCGCGAAGACGAAGGACGCGATTGGCGCGCTCCTCGGCCTCGGCTTCGCCGACGAGCTCGCACGCGCCGAGACCAAGACCGTCCGCGCCGGCAAGGCGAAGATGCGCGGCCGCAAGACCAAGCGCGCGACCAGCCTGCTCCTCGTCGTCGGCGACGAGGGCGCGAAGCTCGCCGTCAGCGCGGCGAACATCCCCGGCGTCACGATTGTCCCTGTCCGGAGCCTCAACGCCGAGCTCCTCGCCCCGGGCACGCACCCCGGAAGGGCGACGCTCTTCACCGAGCAAGCCATGACGATCCTCAAGGAAGAGAGCCTCTTCGCCGACAAGCCGGCGACCAGCGTCGCGGCCAAGCCCGTGAAGCCGATCTCCTCGAAGAAGGAGAAGGCCGTGAAGGCCGCTGAGACCGCCGAGAAGACCGGGAGCAAGCCGGCGAAGAACGCCGCGAAAGCGGCGAAGAACGAGGCCAAGACCGTGAAGGCGACGGGTGAGGCCGCATGATCATCAAGCGCCCCGTCAGCACGGAGAAATCCATCAGGATCATCGAGTCCGAGAACAAGCTCGTCTTCATCGTCGACCTCAAGGCGACGAAGACGCAGATCAAGGAGGAGCTCGAGAAGCTCTTCGACGCGAAGGTCCTCAGGGTCAACACCACGATCACGCCCGGCGCCGAGAAGCGCGCCACGGTCCAGTTCGGCCCCGAGACGCCCGCGATCGACATCGCGACGAAGCTCGGCCTCATGTGATGATCGCGCACATCAACCACAATCAACACGATTAATGCGAACACGAGTGATGCACGATGGGTAAGAACCTGATCCAACAGAAGCGCGGCAAGGGCAGCCCCTCCTACCGGCGGCACAGCTTCAACGCCGTCGGCCAGGCGCGCGTCGAGAACAGGGGCAGCGCAGTCATCCTCGCGTTCCTCCATTCCAAGATGCACACCGCCCCGATCGCCCGCGTCAAGTACGAGGACGGCGAGGACGGCCTCCTCATCGCGCCCGAGGGCGTCCGGACGGGGCAGCGCATCATCATCGGCGAATCCGCGCCCCTCGAGCTCGGCAACACCCTCCCGCTCAAGAGCCTGCCTGAAGGCAGCCTCATCTACAACATCGAGGCGCAGCCCGGCGACGGCGGCAAGTTCGTTCGCGCATCGGGCGGCGTCGCGCGCATCGTCGGCAAGACGCCGACCGGCGTCATGGTCCAGCTGCCCAGCAAGAAGCGCAAATCCTTCAACCCGGAATGCAAGGCGAGCCTCGGCGTCGTGGCCGGCGGCGGCCGCGAGGAGAAGCCGTTCCTCAAGGCGGGCATCAAGTTCCATTACGCGAAGGCGAAGAACAGGTACTGGCCGATCGTCTCCGCCACGGCGATGAACGCGGTCGACCACCCCTTCGGCGGCAAGCGCACCAGCCGCAAGGGCCGGCCGACCATCGCGCCGAAGAACGCGCCGCCGGGCCGCATGGTCGGCATGATCCGGCCGCGTCACACAGGCAGGAACAAGTAGAATTGACGGGATGAGCACATGGCACGCAAGGAATTCAGCTACCGGGGACGCACGCTCGAGGAGCTCCAGGCGATGGGGATCGACGAGCTCGCGCTCCTCTTCACGAGCGACGCCCGGCGCAAGATCCGGCGCGGCTTCACTGAAGACGAGAAGAGCCTCCTCCGGAAGCTGGCGAAGCGCGACCGCGTCAAGACGCAGAGCCGCGACATGCTCGTCCTGCCCAGCATGGCGGGCAAGACCATCCTCGTCCACACCGGGAAGGAGTACCTCCCCGTCCTCGTCCAGCCGGAGATGATTGGTCAGCGCCTCGGCTGCTACGCCCTGACGCGCAAGTTGACCAAGCGCTCCGCCGCCGGCGTCAGTTCGAAGAACGCCGAGGCGGCCGCTGCCAAGTCGGCTGGCAAGGAGAAGAAGGAGTGAGGAAGGGAAAAGACGACGTGACGATCATGAAGACCTCGTTCACCAGCTACAAGCCGGAGACCATGGCGCGCGCAGCGTTTCCAGACGCGCCGTGGTGCGCCCGAGAGCGCGCACGCGATGCCCGGCCGCCAGCAGCCGCTGCGCCAGGCGCCGGCCGGTGCGGCCGCTGGCGTGCATCACGGCCACGTGCGGCCGGTGGGTGGATTCGTTCGAGAG
>DAHXMN010000074.1 GCA_027371725.1 Candidatus Woesearchaeota archaeon
GACTTGTATCCCTTTTCAGCGGTCGGCGACGCCTGTCCGGTCGTTAGGCCATACACCCTGTTGTCGTGGACGATGAGCGTGACGTCGTGGTTGCCCCTGATGCCGGTGAGGAAGTGGTTCATGCCCTCGCCGTACGTGTCGCCGTCGCCCGCGACGACGATCACCTTCAGCCGCTTGTTGGCGAGCTTGATGCCTTCCGCGACGGGGATGGGGCGGCCGTGCAGCCCCTCGAAACCGTAGCCGCGGACGAAATTACACATGTGGCCCGAGCACCCGATGCCGTACACGATGACGACGTCCTCGTGCTTCGCGTCCAGCTGCGTGAGCGCCTGCTTCACCGCGAGCCAGATGCCGAAGTCGCCGCAGCCCGGGCACCAGGTCGGCTTCACCGGCGTGGCGAGGTCCTCCTTCGTAATCATCGCTCGCCACCCGCCCCGGCCATCATCTTGACGCGGCCGTAGATCTCTTCCGGGTAGAACGGCCGGCCGTCGTACTTGAGCAGCCGTTCCTTGATCTCGATGCCGGTCTTCTCGCGGATGAGGCCAGCCATCTGCGCGGTGTAGTTGTTCTCCACCATCAGCGTCCGCTTCGCCCCCGTCAAGAGTCTCTTGACCGTCTCCTCGGGGAAGGGGCTGATGTGCGTGATCTGGAGGAAGTTGACCTTGTATCCGTCCTTGGCGAGCCAGTCCATCGCATCCAGTATGGGGCCTTTCGTGGAGCCCCAGCCGACGATCGTGACGTCCGCGTCCGTCGCGCCGACGAGGACGGGCTGCGGCATCGTCTTCGCGTACGTGGCTTCCTTCCGCATCCGCTTCTGCATCATCCGGTCGCGGATGGAGATCTCCTCGTTGGAGTAGCCCCAGTCGTCGTGCTCGTCGCTGTTCGCGAGGAAGAAGCCGCCGGGCACGCCGGGGATCGTCCTCGGGGAGATGCCGTCCGGGCTGTCCGCGTAGCGCAGGTAGTTCTTCGGCGCCTGGCGGAGGAGCTTGCCCCGCTCGATCCTGACTTTCGAGAGGTCGAAGGGCTCGGCCGTGCGGTGGCTCTCCGCGAGGTATTTGTCGCTGACGATGATGACCGGTGATTGGTACTGTTCGGCGATGTTGAACGCTTCCGCCGTCATCCAGAACGCCTCTTCCACGTCGCCCGGCGCGAGGACGAATCGCGGGAAGTCGCCGTGGCCCGCGCCCATGATGAACCGGAGGTCGGACTGCTCGGTCCACGTCGGCAGGCCGGTCGCGGGGCCGCCGCGCATCACCTCGACGATGACGACCGGGGACTCGGTCATCGCCGCCAATGAGACTCCTTCGTTCATCAGGGCGAAGCCGCCGCCGCTCGTCGCCACCATCGAGCGGACGCCCGCGTACCCGGCGCCGATGCCCATGTTGATGACGCTGATCTCGTCCTCGGCGTGCTTGACGACGATGCCGTGGCGTTCCTGCCACGCCGCCAGCGTGTGGAGGATCGTGGAGGCGGGCGTCATCGGGTAGGCTGCGTAGAACTTGAGGCCGGCCTGTACGGCGCCGAGGGCGAGCGCCTCGTTCCCCGTGAGGACCATCCTCTTGGGGGCCTTGACCGCTTTCAACTGGTAGTGGCTGTGGTGGCTGTAGTGTTCCTTCGCGTAGTCGTACCCCTTCCTCGCCACCAGGATGTTCTGGTCGACGATCCCGCCCTTCTTGCCCTCGAAGCTGTCCTGGATGATCGTCTCGAAGACGCTGAAATCGTAGTCGAGGATGCCGAGCACGGCCGCCAGCGCGACGGTGTTCTGCATGATCTCCGGGCCGCCGGCCTCGGCGACGAGCGCCTTGAGCGGGACGGGGCACCTGATCCCTTTCTTGAGCGTGGTGTGCTCCGGGTGGATGGTCGCGTCGTCATAGACGATGAGGCTGTCCTCCTTCAGCTCGTCGGCGTGGATCGTGAGCGTGGGTTCGTCCAGCGCGATGAGCACGTCGATCGTCTCGACCTGCGATCTGACCGGGGTGTCTTCCGCCCGCACCTGGTACGTATTGTGCCCGCCCCGAATGAGGCTGGGGTACTCGACGTAGTCGAAGACGTGGAGTCCGACACGCGAGCAGGCCTTCGAGAACATGAGGCCGGTGTTCATGATGCCGAACCCGGCCGGCCCGCCGATGCGGAAGCTGATCTTGTTGACTGCCAAGAAGGCGCTCACCTCTCTCGTTGCCTCTGTCTCTCTCTTCTCGCTCTTCCGGCCCCCCAGTCTCCTCCTTTAAATATTTTTACTTTGTGTGCGCCACCACTCCCGGAAAACGAACAGGCGTTCTGCATCCGTCGAGAAAACGTTCGGGGGCTGCCTCATCGTCGCTGGCGGTCCGAGGTTGCCGGACAAGCCGTCAACCATCCGAGCAGTCTCTGAGTTATGCGAGGAGAAACAGGGGCGCGTATGCGCGACTGTGGCGCAGGAGAAGCGGCCGCAGAAGCGGCGCGGCGAGCATGTCCGGGTGATACGAGGATGGGCGGGAGCGTCAGCGACTGCAGCCCGCGGCGATGATGCCCTGTCATGCTCAACGCGTCGGATGATACGTTGCCTGGAGCGGGAGGAGACCGATCAGCTCGCCCGTCGCGCTGTGGTTCCCGACATCATATGCGAACCGCGCGAGCCTTCCCGGCATCTCGCCTTTCAGCTCCCGGAATCCCTCGAGACGGAGCATGAGGGGGATATCTTCCGGGGTCGTGATTGCGCGTCGGTTCTGCATGGTGAAGCCCCGCTGTATCATCTCCCCGAGCCCTTTCTTGGGCTTTCCGGCAAGGATGCAGGCGTAAGCGATGGCGAGCTGGCTCACGGCCAAGTATGCGGTGAACGCGGAGAGGTGGAATCCCGCAGGGAATCCCTCGACCGCACCGGGATCGGCGGGCGTTCTCTCGACGAGATACGGTTCCTGTACATCGAGTCTGGCTTCCAGCGTCCTGCCTCGCGGATCGTGGCGCAGCGCATGGAGCAGGAGATGCTCGTTGTTGAATGCGCGGTGCAAGTAGTCCGATTTGAACTCTTCCGGCAGGACGCCGAACGTCTCGATGGCGCTTCCGGGCTCGTCGCGTTCAGGTTCAGGGGTGTCCGTGGTCATCGTCTCTTCTCCAGCAGATGGCTTTGCTTGAGCGTGCGGAGGTACGCGTTCCGGTAGGATGCCGGCAGCCGTATCTCCTCGACGTCCGCATCTGCGCCCTGCAGGATCGACGTGTCGAGAAGAGTGAATCTGTAGAGCTTGCTCGCGATATTTCCGACGAGATTGTTCCGTATCATTGTGACGATGATGCTGCCCCCCGGCTTCGCGAGCCTGAGCATCTCTTCCAGCGCCCGTTCGGGGCTGTCGAGGTACTCCAGCATGCCCGCGGTGACGACGAGGTCATATTTCCTGTCCGTCAGGGGGCCTCCCTCATGGTCGAACGGGACCGCTTCATCGAGATGGAAGGCATCACCCCGGTAAAGCGAAGCCGAAGGGACGTTCTCCTCAGCGATCCTCAGCATCGCGGGAGAGAGGTCGACGCCGACGATGTCGTATCGTCCGTGCTCGGCGAGAGCAGCGCCGAACATCCCGGTGCCGCATCCTACATCGAGCACGGCGCCTTCTCTCGGAACATTCGCCGCGGACAATGCCGCCCTGTAATATCCCCTGTACCCGGACAAGCGCGTCGTAATGTCATATATGCGTGCGCCGCGCTCTCCGTAGAGCCTCTCCATTTTGTCGTCTGATCCGTCCATTCTCTCACTTCATACCGTTCGACGTTGTTCCGCCCGA
>DAHXMN010000075.1 GCA_027371725.1 Candidatus Woesearchaeota archaeon
CTCTCTCCTCTTCCCTCCCTCTTCACCCTTCTCATTCGTCCGCAGACCCCTCTTTCCAAGCCCCTCCCCTCCCGACCCCGGCGGACGGCGCAGCCCGGACGCGGTGGACCGCCCTCGAACATGAGGAGCTGCGGCTCACCAGGAGGCCATGACGATGGTCCAATCCCCTCCGACGCCGCCCTTCGCGTTCCTGCCGAACGGGACCGGCCTCTCCGCGCGGCGGACCCATCTGGCCGCCGGCGCAGCGGACGCGACGAGAGTGATCGAGAAATACGCGATCGAGATCAACAGCATCCTCGTCGACATCGTCATCGAGTCCGACCCCGCCGAGCCGGTGCCCCTCTACCGGCTGAGCATCGCGAACATCTCGCCCACGACGAAGATCATCCTGGAGAAGATCCGCCAGGAGTTCGTCAGCCGGATGAACATGGTCGACCTGGAGAAGTTCGAGACCGCGGAGCAGGTCATCAGCATCCTGGAGCAGTTCAAGGCCGAGATCCGCGACCTCATCATGAAGTACTTCCCCCAGACCGACGAGCCGACGGTGAACATGCTCGTCAACTACCTCCTCGAGGAGAATCTCGGCCTGGGGAAGATCGAGATCCTCCTGAAGGACTCGTCGCTCGAGGAGATCGTGGTGAACAACCACGCGGAGCCCGTCTGGGTCTATCACCGGAAGCACGGCTGGCTCAAGACCAACGTCCTCATCCCGAGCGAGACGCGGATCAGGCACTTCGCCACGATCATCGGCCGCGAGGTCGGCAAGGAGATCACCAGCCTCAACCCGCTGATGGACGCGCACCTCACGAACGGGGACCGCGTCAACGCCACGCTCGCGCCCATCAGCAACAAGGGCAACACCCTCACGATCAGGAAGTTCGCCGAGGATCCCTGGACGATCAGCAAGTTCATCAATATCGGCACGATCGACCCGGAATCCGCTGCGTTCATCTGGCTCGCCATCCAGAACGAGCTCTCGATCCTCATCTCCGGCGGCACGGGCAGCGGCAAGACCTCGATGCTCAACGCGGTCTCCAACTTCTTCCCGCCGAACCAGCGCATCCTCTCCATCGAGGACACGCGCGAACTCACCCTCCCTGCCAACCTCCACTGGGTCCCGATGGAGACGCGGCTCCCGAACCCCGAGGGCAAGGGCGGCGTCACGATGCTCGACCTCCTCGTCAACAGCCTCCGCATGAGGCCGGACCGCATCCTCGTCGGCGAGGTGCGCCGGAAGCGCGAGGCCGAGGTCCTGCTGGAGGCGATGCACACCGGCCACTCCGTCTACGCCACGATCCACGCGAACAACGCCGACGAGGTCGTCATGAGGCTCACCAACCCTCCGATCGACATCCCCAAGCAGATGGTCTCCTCGCTGAGCCTCATCCTCGTCCAGAACCGCAACAGGCGGACGGGGAAGCGCCGCACGCTCCAGATCGCGGAGATCCTCACCGACGGGACCCCTCGCGTCCTCTACCAGTACAACGCGCAGAAGGACGTGGTGGAGAAGATAGCCGAGTCGACGGTCGTGATGGACCGGCTCAAGCTCTACACCGGGATGAGTCGCGAGGAGATCGCGCTCGACCTGAAGCAGAAGACTCAGATCCTCCGCTGGTTCGCGCGGCGGAAGGTCGAGGACGTCCACGAGATCGGTCAGCGGCTCGCGAGATACTACACCGGCTCCCTCGTCCTCGACTGAGAGGAGGGGGGGCGCGCGAAAGCATGACCGTGGCATGGCTGCGGCACGACGGCGGCGCAGCCGGCCGAGGGCAAGAAGATGACGCTATTCGAGGAGCTCGCCAACAGGTACCCTGAGCTGAAGCGGAAGCTCATCATGGCGAAGATCAAGCGCGAGCCCGCGGACTATCTCCGCACCACCGTCATGATGAGCCTGCTCCTCGCCACGACCTTCGCCTTCTCCATGTTCCTCTTCGCCGCCGGGTTGCGGCTCCCCTTCTGGTACGTCCCCGCGGCCTTCCTCGTCACCTTCCTCGCCGCGTATGAGATCCTGCTCCGCCTCGTCGACGTCCGCATCCGGAAGATCGCGAAGGACATCGACCGCGAGGTGCTCTTCGCCGGCCGCTTCCTCCTCGTCAAGCTCAACGCCGGCCGGCCGCTCATCCTCGCGCTCAAGGAGGCCTCGGAGAGCTACGGCGTCGCGAACAAGTACTTCAAGGAGATCATCCACGACATCGACCTCGGAACGCCGCTCGAGGAGGCCCTCGACAAGGCGAGCAGGTACAGCCCCTCAGAGGAGTTCCGCAAGATCATCTTCCAGATCAGCAACGCGCTCAAGATAGGGGTGGACGTCACCACCTACCTCGAGGCGCTCCTCGACGAGCTCGCGGCGAGCCAGCTCATCCAGATCCAGCGCTACGGCCGGAAACTGAACAGCCTCACCATGTTCTTCATGCTCTTCAGCATCGTCATCCCCAGCCTCGGCATCACCCTCCTGATCACGATCATCTCCATCGCCAACATCAGCTTCGACCGCGCCTTCTTCTTCTTCCTCGCCTTCATCCTCCTCGTCATCGAATACCTCTTCATCACGGTCTTCAAGTACATCCGCCCGACGGTGAACATCTAGGTGCCGCCATGGAGCTCCTCTTCCTCTCGACGTTCGGCAAGGCCTTCATCCCGAAGGCGCTCAGGCCTCACCTCCGCGCCTTCTTCGGGAAGACCGGCCGGGACGACATCCCGTACGATGCCTTCGGCGCGCTCTTCTGGGTCGCGACGCTGATCACCTACCTCATCTACATCACGCAGGTCTACCCCGTCATCCGGGGCGGCGCATTCGCCTTCTTCCTCCTCACGCTGTTCGCCTGGACGGGGCTGATGCTCCTCGTCCTCTCCGTCGTGGTCGGCTTCGGCTACTTCTTCCTGACGCTGAAGATCTACCGCCGCACGAAGGAGATGGAGTCGAAGCTCGCCGACTACCTCACGCTGGTGAGCACCAGCCTCAAGGGCGGCTACTCGTTCGAGAAGGCGCTCTGGTCGGCGATCAAGCCCGAGTTCGGCATCCTCGCGAAGGAGATCGGCCTCGTCTCGAAGAAGGTGATGACCGGCAACGACGTCGGCGACTCGCTGAACGACTTCGCGATGAAGTACGACTCGCCGATCCTCCGCCGCGCGCTCGCGCTCATCATCGGCGAGCTCGAGTCCGGCGGCCGCGTCGTGGACGTCATCGACCGCGTCATCGTCGACCTGAAGAAGACCAAAGCGCTCAAGGAGGAGATGGCCGCATCCACCCTCACCTACGTCATCTTCATCTCGGCGCTCGTCATGTTCGTCATGCCGGTGCTGTTCGCCCTCTCCTTCGTCCTCTTCTCCATCATCACCGGCTTCGTCAAGAACATCTCCCTCACCGCGCTCTCCGGCCCCCTCTCCGTCGTCAACGGGAAGGGCGGCGGGGGCGTCGACCCCGCGGATTACAAGCTCTTCACCACGATGGCGATCGTCATCATCTCCTCGTCGTCAGCCATCATCGTCAGCATCATCGAGAAAGGCGACATCCGCGGCGGCATCAAGTACGTCCCGCTCTTCGTCCTCACCAGCCTGACCCTCTACTTCCTCTTCCTCAAGGTCCTCACCGGGATGTTCGGCGGCATCGTGTCGGGAAGCGGATAGGCTGCGGGCGCGGCGGCCCGTCGCGCTGCCGGCACCGCGGTCCGGCCGCGGACG
>DAHXMN010000076.1 GCA_027371725.1 Candidatus Woesearchaeota archaeon
ACCGACTCCTTCAACTACAGCACCCTCCCGATCAACTCGACCTCGTTCTCAGGCTGCACGTACAACGAGACCGGCAGCTACGATTCGCCGCTCCTCTTCTCGCAGAGCGCCGTGCTCTGCTACGAGGGTGCGGACAACAACGGGAACGTCGCGAAAGGGAAGTACCTCGTCACGGTGCCGGGCGGCGACCAGCCCTCGTCGCACTGCGACGACGGCGTCAAGGATTCGGGCGAGACCGGCGTCGACTGCGGCGGCACCTGCGGCCCGTGCGCGGACAACAGCACCTGCGCCGCCAATTCAGACTGCCTCTCCGGCTTCTGCGACCCGAACGCGAGCGTCTGCGTCCGCATCTCCTGCAGCGACAACGTGAAGAACGGCTATGAGACTGGCGTGGACTGCGGCGGCACGATGTGCTCCCCCTGCGCCGCCGGCCAGGGCTGCGCGCAGGACAGCGACTGCGCATCCGCCTTCTGCGACAAGAACGCGAGCGTCTGCGGCGCCGTCTCCTGCACGAACGGCATCGAGGACGGCCACGAGACCGGGGTGGACTGTGGCGGCCCCACCTGCAGCGCCTGCGCCGACGGCCAGGCGTGCAACAGCGCCCGGGACTGCCAATCAGGCATCTGCACCGGCGGCTCCTGCGTCGCCCAGGATTCGAACCCCAACATTAACAACCCGGTGCCGAATCCGACCACCAACCAGCCCGGCGTCGTGAAGACCTTCTCCACCCTCGGCCTCGTCCTCCTCATACTGGGGCTGCTCGTCATGGGGAGCAGCGGCTACTGGCTGACGCTCCTCCACCAGCACCACGTCGAGGACGAGGAGTCGGAGCGTTCGCGGCAGCTCTCCGCCGCGCAGCAGTCGCAGGAGATGTCGCCTGCGCAGCGGTACGCGCTCCTCCAGCAGCGCCAGCAGCAGCTCGAGGCGCTCCGTCGCCGCCATGAGGCGATGCGCGAGCGTTCCGCCGAGAAGGCGTCCGAACGCACCGGCCTGCTCAAGTCCTTCGAGGAAGGCGCCTCCGGATCCGCTCCGGCGGAAGGGAAGCCTGTCGCCTCCGGCGAGAAGGGTCCCTCCCCCGCGGGAAGCGGCACATCTGGCCATCAGGACGGCTTCGTCGACCTCACCTCCTCCGCGAAACGGGGCGATGGCGAGAAGCCCGCGGTCTCCGCGGACACGGGCAAGGACGCGAAGCGGCAGGAGCCGAAGAGGGACGCCTTCACCGAGCTGGACGCGCTCTTCGCAGAGGATGAGGAGAAGAAGGCCGCCAGGGACAAGCCGGGGACGGCGACGAAGGCGAAACCTCCCGTCGTCGCGGCCAAGCGGGAACGGGGCGGGACGAAATGAGGCGTGGCCAGCTCCAACACGTCTTCGCTTTCATCATGATGGTCCTGATCGCGGGCGCGGTCCTCCTCCTCGGCTATCGTTTCCTCGCGGCCATCATCCCGAGCGCGTGCCAGGCTGACCAGCTCAGCTTCATCAACTCGCTCCGCGACGACCTCTCTGCTTATTCATCGTACGGCAGCGTGCACCATTCCGCGTGGAGCGTGCCCTGCAAGGCGGCCGCGGTCTGCTTCGTCGACGCCTCGGTCTACGGCGTGCCGTCATCGTCGGGCGTCTACCCCGGCAACAGCTCGTTCAACGACCCCGGCCATCCGAAGATCGAGGACGAGGTGCATCTGCCGTCGACGCCGCCCGCGAACGTCTTCCTCGTCGACCAGAAGGGCGTGGCGGCACCGCTCCCGTTCTTCGCGGACAAGGTCGCGCTCAAGGCCCCTTCGCGGACGCTCTGCATCAACGCGACTGGCGGCGCCTTCCACGCGGAGCTCGACGGCGGCGGTCGCACCGTCCTCATCAAGGACGCCTCTTGAGCGCATGATAGGACTCCTTCGGGGCGGCGGTCGGGCTAACGCGGAGAGACAGGAAAAAAGAGCGTGATGATGATGGCACGACATTTCAGCAGGCCGGCCCTCAGCAAGGCGGGTCAGATCGAGATCCCGTTCCACTGGATCTTCGCGCTCGTCGGCGGCTTCCTCTTCCTCCTCTTCTTCTTCGTCCTCATCAGGAGCGTCGTCACCTCCAACCAGCAGCGTGACACTGCGGACCTCACCCTCTCCGTCCAGACGATACTCCTCAACGCGCTCACCAAGCCTGGCGAGTTCACGGTGAGCGACCTCCAGTCCGCGAGCTACCGATTCGTCTGCGAGCGGGACGCGGCGGGGATGCTCTCCTACGTCAGGATCGGCCAGGGGAGCTACGACCCGTCGCAGCTCCGCTACGTGCCGTTCTTCAGCCCCTCCGTCGTCGAGGGCGACCAGCTCTTCACTCGCACCGCGGTCTGGAAGGCGCCGTTCCCCGTCTCTCCCGTGCTCCTCGTCAGCAACAACCGGACGCGGTACGTCTTCGTCGGCAGCGCCGGCAGCCTTCCCTCGATCCGCTCCTTCATCCAAGGTGAGGGGCTCGACGGGTTCAACACGTTCGTGGCCAGCTCGTCAGCCATGGGCGCGGTCAAGGATGAGGGGTTGGACCAGTACCGCTTCGTCTTCTTCGGCGGCTTCGCCGACCCCGGACAGGCGTTCAAGAACGCGACCGCGCTCAACGTCCAGCTCTCCGCCGACGGGACGAGCGGCACGTTGACGTTCTACGACGACCTCTCCTGCGCGGGAAGCTGCGGCGTCGCGCCCCGCGCCCAACTCACCGTCCCGTTCGTCGGCACGGCGATGCTCGACGCCGCGATCTTCAGCCAGGACTCCTCCGCGTTCCGGTGCGGCTTCGCCAAGATGGAGGAGCGGCTCAACACGAGCGTCACGACGCTTCTCGGACGGCTCGACGACCTCAGCAGTCCATCGACCAACGTCCCGCAGCAGTGCAAGGCCCTCTACGGCCAGGCGCGGCAGCCCCTTCAGGATTACGAGACGGATCCGCTCGGCGCGTTCTCCTCCGTCGGCGGCAATCCTTCTGCCGCGCAGCAGATACAGACGATCCAGCGGCGCCTCGCCGCCGAGGGCGTCTGCCCGGGGGCGTACTGATGCAGCGGCACGCTTCCCCCGCGCGCCGGGGCCAGATCCAGTTCGGCGAGACGATCATGGTCGTCGTCGTCATCGTCTTCATCCTCATCGTCGGCATCGTCTTCTACTTCAACGCCTCCAAGGCGTCGGTCGAGAAGCAGATCCGGACCGCGGACCAGGCGCAGTCCATGACGGTCGTCAACAACATCCTCTCCCTGCCTGAGATCGGCTGCGACCCGTCCGTGACCACCGGCCGGTGCGTCGACCTCCTCAAGCTCAAGCATCTCGCGGGCCAGATCAACTGCGGCTCCAGCGACCCGACGAGCAGGTACTACTGCTCGCTCTTCGGCGCCGGCCTCGTCACGGTCACCATCGTCGACGCGCCTCCGGCGAGCGGGCCGACGTCGTTCCTCTTCTACAACAGCTCGCTCCCGAACAGCACGGCGACGGACAGCCAGTTCCGCTTCACCACCGTCTATGACCCCGTCGGCGGAGAGCAGCTCTTCGCCTACTTCAACGTGTCACGCTACCAGCAGGGGGTGACGTTCGGATGACCGCCGATCGACGGATGCGGCGCGGCCAGGCGGAGATCGTCGGGCTCATGCTCATCGTGGTGCTCCTCGCCGTCGGCTTCCTCCTCTACCTCAAGTTCTCCCTCGCGCCGGACCG
>DAHXMN010000077.1 GCA_027371725.1 Candidatus Woesearchaeota archaeon
CCGTCAAGCGCGTCGTGGATTTTGTTCCAAGGCGGCGGGGATGCTGCAGCACGTTTTTTCATCTCTCGCTGGCAAACTTTAAAAACCCCTGAGTGATGAAGGGTGGCATGGAACGGAAGGCGGTCATCATCCTCGTCGTCGCAGCCGTCGCGGTGATTGCGCTCCTCGGCGCGTACACCGGCTGGGTCACCTACCACGAGACCGCGGGCGGCATCGTCATCGGGGACAGCGTCTCCGTCCCGCAGTCCCAGATCAAGTCCTGCTGCACGTTCACCGACGCGAACGGGAAGGAACGGACGTGCGGCGTCCTCGCGCAGTACGGCTGCGACTACTGCACCGAATTCTGCAGCGGCTGAGAGTCATCATTCGAGGATGCGCTGCGTCGCCTGCTCCTCCATCATCTTGATGTGGCGGCGCGCCTTCTGCACGAACCAGTACTTCGACCCCTCGTGCCGTACCAGCGAGAAGAGCTCCTCGTCGCCAAGCACGTCGAGGATCCACGCCGCGAAGTCGTTCTTCTCGCCGTGGTCGTGGTACTCGAAGATGTCGTCCGAGGTGTGCTCGATCCCGTCGACGAGCTGATAGATGTTCATCGCGCGCGTCCCGTTGCAGAACCAGAACCCCTTCTCCGACGGGACGTCGTTCAATGTCTTGGAGTACAGACAGCCCGCCTCTTTCCCGGCATCCCGGCGAACGTCCTATAAAAAGCTATCCGTCACATGGTCACCAGTCGCGGGCGCGGCTCGGATCACCCAGTATTCTTCCCGTCGCCGCCGCCACGGCATCGTCATTCCTTTCTGGTCCGTCGTCGCGGCCTAGTTGTCCTCGCGCACGGAACGCGTTCCGCGTTCCGGCGCCCCGGTAGCCTCTGGCTACCGCGGGCTCCGCCGCGGGGCAATCGTCGACGGCTCGCGATTATGGCGCTGCGGCGCCATGCTCGCCGCCGGGCCTTGTGCCAAGGCGACGACGGACCGGGCTACGGACAGACCGTTCCTTCCCCCTCTCTTCGCAGCCAGGAGAAACTATATAAACTTCCCGTGGGTCGGCTGGCGCATGGCGGTGGGCCTCGGCAGCGTGTTCCTCAACCCGGCAGGGCTAGCCACGGCGCTCATCCTCATCCCGTTCCTCCTCCTCTACCTCATCAAGCCGAAGCCGCGTCACGAGACCGTGCCGAGCCTCCTCTTCGTCATGAAGGACCTCGGCAAGAGCAACATCAGCAGCTTCTTCCGCAGCTTCCTCCGCGACCTGCTCCTGCTCCTCATCGGCGCGGCGGCGAAGCCCTTCATCAACGTGTCGCAGCGCTACCTCGCCGAGCAGACCGTGCTCGTCGTGGACGTCTCGGCGTCGATGCACGCGGACAACGACGGTCGGTTCAAGCAGGCGATCAGCCTCGCCAAGGAGAACATCGGCAAGGAGAACACGATCATCCTCATCGACTCCTCGCCCTCGGTCCTCGCCGAGCGGGTCTCCGGGAGCGCGGCGAAGGACGCTCTGGACGCCCTCCGGCCGACGGATACGACGACGGACATCTCGGACGCGCTCCAGCTTGCGCGGAGCTACGCCACGACCGGGAGCAGGGTCATCGTCATCAGCGACTTCCTCCCCACGGCGGGCGACAAGGACTACAAGACGGTGGCGGACGCGCTCGAATCGACGGGGGCGATCGTCGACTACCTGCCGGTGACGGGCGGCTCCTCCAACGTCGGCATCATCGACCTCGCCGTCGGCCCTGTCACCTCGAGCGTCTGGCTCAAGAACACGGACCCGCGGCCGGCGCAGGTCACGCTGAAGATCAGCGACGCGGCGCAGCAGGTCCTCCTGGGGCCGGGCGAGACGAAGGAGATCACGTTCAACACGCCGCCCGGCGTCGCCAAGCTCCAGATAGCGGAAGGCGATGACCTCCTCGCGGACAATACTGCGTGGACGAGCGCGCCGGACAAGAACACGGTGAAGGCGCTCGTCATCACGAACAGCCAGGACGCGGTGCAGCGATCCAACCTGCTCCTCGCGCTCAACGTGATCGGCAAGAACTTCCCCATGACGTTCGACATCACGTACGCGCAGCCGCCGAAGATCCCCTCCCTGGACGGGTACGACGTCTACATCATCGACCAGACGAACCTCGATCTCATGCTGCCGGGCTACATCCGCGACATCAAGGACAAGGTCTCCTCGGGAGCGGCGCTCATCGTCTTCGCGCAGCCCGCGCTCTTCTCCATGGACTGGCAGGGGCTCCTCCCCGTCACGCCGCAGCAGGACGTCGCAGGCAGCCGTTCTTCCGTGCTGCCAGCGACGGTCAGCTCACTCACCCAGGACGTCGACTTCGGGCAGGTGAGCGCGTACACCCGCGTCCAGTCCGTCGCCGGCGCGACCCTCGTGGCGAAGACGGCCCAGGACCCGATCATCGTCCTCGGCGCAATCGGCAAGGGCCACGTCCTCTACTACGGCATCGACGACACGCAGGGGAGCTTCAGCAGGGACCCGAGCTACCCGGTCTTCTGGCGCAGGGCCTTCGACCTCCTCACCAACCGGCCGAGCCTCGAGAATCTGAACCTGCACACCGGCATGGTCCTCACCCTGCCGAGCGCCATCCCCGTCAAGACGCCCATCGGCACGGTCACCGCGAACATCATCCCCCTCGACTACGCGGGGCTCTACACCCTGCCGGACCGGACGATCGCGGTCAACCTCCTCTCCGACGGAGAATCCCAGATAGCGTCGCCGGGGAACGTCACCGCGGCCGCATCGAGCCTGGACAGCGGCACCGCCGCAGAAGGGCCCCTCGACCTCTCGGACTACGTCCTCTGGCTGGCGATCGCGTTCCTCCTACTCGAGATCCTCTACCTCAAGTACCGGGGTGACCTATGAACATCCCTCTCATCGGTGACGTCCAGCTCCTCCATCCTGCGGTGCTCTGGGGGATCGTCGTCGCGGCGGTCATCCTCTTCTTCCTCCTCACCCGCCAGTTCGTCCGGTTGCCCCTGCTCCCCGAAGAACGGCGGCGCGCACGCCGCCTGCGGGTCTGGCTCTTCGTCTCGCGGCTCCTCGTCATCGCGCTCGTCCTCCTCGCATTGGCGCACCCGTACGTGGCGAAGGCGACCG
Source organism: Candidatus Woesearchaeota archaeon (assembly GCA_027371725.1). Lineage (GTDB taxonomy): Archaea > Nanobdellota > Nanobdellia > Woesearchaeales > UBA525 > UBA153. Next base: position 3,103 of record DAHXMN010000077.1, read on the forward strand.
AGACGTCCGGGAATCCGCGCGTCACGCTCCTCATCGACTCGAGTGCGAGCATGCAGGACCTCAACACGTCGTTCGCGGATGGCCTCGCCCAGGCGCTCCAGAGCAGGGTGACGACGACGGTGCGCACCATCTGCACGAACTCGACGAGCGACGTCGGGAGCGCGATCCTGCGTAACCTCGACCCCGGCGGCAACGTCCTCCTCGTCAGCGACGGCAACGTCAACTCTGGCGCGCAGCTCGGCGACGTGGCATTCTACGCGACGACGATCAACGCCACGGTGAGCGCGATCAACCTCTCCGCCGCGAAGGAGGACGCCGCGATCGTCGTCACCGGCCCGTCGAAGGTCGTCGCGGACAGCGACTCGTCGTACGCGATCGTGATCACCTCCACCGACCCCGGTGCGACGGTGCACGTCCAGGTGGACGTGGACGGCGTGCGCGCCCTAGACAAGGACGTGCTCCCCGGCACCTACCCCTTCACCGAGCGCTTCGCCCAGGGCGGCCACCGGATCGACGCGCGCATCACGACGCCGGACGCGGTGCCGGCGAACGACGAGTTCT
>DAHXMN010000078.1 GCA_027371725.1 Candidatus Woesearchaeota archaeon
CGTCCAGATGGCGCGCGCCGGCAAGAAGACCAGCACCAAGCAGGAGGTCCTCGTCAGCAGCGGCGTCAAGCGCCAGGCCGGCTACCTCTACTTCCTCGACAAGAGCGGCAACGTGGCCCGCGCCAAGATGGCGCGCGGCGGCCAGAAGCGGAAGAAGGCGAAGAAGACCGTGAAGAAGGCCGTCAAGAGGACCGCCAAGAAGAGACGGTAAGCCCTTCCCAGAAACCTCTTTCAGTGCTTTCTTCGGCGCTTCCCTCGGGATCGTTTCCGCTCTTTCTCCCGGATGCCTCCGGGAACGCCTTCTCTCGGCCGTCTCGCCAGGCGCGGTCACGTCAAGTGGATCTCGAGGATGTCGCCGTCCTTCAGCCGGTGCGGCAGCATGAGCCGCTGGCCGGGGAACTTCGCCGAGGAGCCCCACACCCGCGAGAACTTGAACTTCCGGACGAAATCCCGGTGGAGCTTGTCGCAGACGTCCCGCACCGTGCAGTCGCGGAACATGATGAGCGGCACCCTCATGTCGGGCTCCTTCCCCGGCTCCTTGAGATACACCCTGATCAGATCGAGCCGCTCGAAGATCAGGTCGCGCAGCTCGGCGAGATGCTCATGGTCCTTCGCGCTGATCGCGAGGTCCGGCTTCACCGCGGCCGTCACCTTCTTCAGCTCCGCCTCGTCGAGGAGGTCGATCTTGTTCAGGACGACGAGCGAGGGCATGAACTTCTTGTTCCCCTCGATGCAGTCGATGAACTGGTCGACGTCGATCGGCGAACGGATCAGCACCTCCGCGTTGTTGATCCGGAACTCCTTGAGGACGTCCGTGATCGTCTCATTGTCCAAGAGCGGAGTCATCACCGTGCGGCCGATCCGGATGCCGTCCTTCGCCATCTTCTTGATCTTGACATCGGGCTGCCGCTGATCGAGCCGGATGCCCGTCTCGTAGACCTCCTTGCGGAGGATGTCGAGCTCCCAGTGGCGCGTCGCGTCGACGAGGAGCAGCGCCATGTCCGCGGAGCGCATCGCGGCAAGCACCTCCGTGCCCCTCCCTCTTCCTGAGGCGGCGCCGTGGACGATGCCCGGCACGTCGAGGATCTGGATCCTCGCGTGGTTGTACTCCATGATGCCCGGCACGCAGGTCAGCGTGGTGAACGCGTACGCCCCGACCTCGGAATGGGCGTTGGTGAGGCTGTTCAGCAGGGTGGACTTGCCCACGCTCGGGAACCCGACGAGGATCACGGTGCCGTCGCCCGTCCTCCGGACTTCGAAGCCTTCGCCCTTCTTCCCGCCCTTCGAGCGCGCCTCCTGCTTCTCCCGCAGCTGGGCGATCTTCGCGCGGACGAGGCCGTAGTGGTGCTGCGTCCGCTTGTTGTACTGCATCGACGCGAGCTCTTTCTCCATCTCGTCGATGCGCTTGTTGTACTCCACCATCCTCCTCGGTGCGCATCCCTGTTTTATAAACGTTGCCGCTCGTGGACGCTCTTTTCTCCTCTCGACACGCGTCGTGCCGTCCTGTCCCGCTCGCATCCGGCTTCTTTCCTTGAACGTGCTGCGTCCCCGGAGGGGGCATGGTCGCTCCGCTCCCGGGTTCCTCGGAGGCCTCGGAACCATCCCCGCGACGCACTCGCTCGTTCTCCCGAAAGATGCTCGCCCGTAAGACTCGCGTTCGCAGAACGCGAGGATCAGGAGCCGTAGCGACTGAGGACGGGGACGGCACCCCTCACGGGCGTTCTTCACGGGACTCTCTCGACAATACATTTTTAAACCGCCGGGACGAAGAACCGCGGGAGGTGAGCTGCAGAGTGGATCGCTGTAGTCGTTGCAGCCGTGCGCGGCGGACGGTGCGGGGCGCGCGCTCCCGCAGGGGCAGCTACTTCTTCGTCATCGACGCCTTCATAGCCGCGGCGATCCTCTCCTTCACGCTCATGCTCGTCTTCAACTTCTTCGCGCAGCAGCGACAGGCGACGCAGAGCCTCACCTACGCGCAGGACTACCTCACCTTCCTCACCAGCACCTCCATGAGGGACTACCGCGACCCCGTGGTCACCGAACTGATGACCGACAACCCCGTCACCAATCCGCGAGTCACCCTCGCGGAACAGGTCCTGCTCTACAACTACTCCGGCCAGAACGGCAACGCCTCGCTGCTCCTCGAAGCGGTCGCCAAATCGATCCCCTCCTCGATGAGCATCAACGTGAGCGTCGCGGAGATGAGCCCTGCGAGCTCCTTCTCCCTCTACAGCCGCGCCGCCTCCGGCGGCCGGAGCGCCGTGACGAGCCACCTCGTCGCGAAGAGCCTCGTCTACGCGCTCGTCGACCAGTCGACGATCTACGGGCCGTTCGTCATGGTCGTGGAGGTGTCCTCGTGACCCCCTTCCCCCGCTTCCGCCTCTCCCCCCTCTCCCGGCGCGGCATCATCTTCTCGCTCATCGGCATCCTCGTCTCAGTCCTCTTCCTCCTCCTCTTCTGGAGCGCGAACTCCGCGCAGATCGACACGACCTCGTCCTCCGCCGCCACCCGCGTCCTGGTGATGAACAGCTTCCTCACCTCCTCCGACTCGTACATCGAGGACGCGACCAGGATCGCCACGCGTGCCGCCCTCACGCAGATCACCGGCATTATCCAGACGAGCCCCCAGGACTACACCGTCCCCCGGATCCAGTCCTGGATCGCCGCCTGCATCGTCAACGGCAGCTTCCAGTCGCAGCCCTCCTTCTGCTTCGCTGACGGCAACGACCTCTCCCTCAACACGACAATGGCGAACCTCTCCTCCATGGTCGCGCAGGAGATGAACCTCACCGCCACGTACGCGGTCTCAGACGTCAGCGTGAACGACTCGCGGCCGTTCCAGCTCATCGTCTCCTTCACCCTCAACTCGACGCTCACCGACCCGCTCTTCGCGCGCTGGGAGCGGACGGACCGGTTCGACGTCCTCGTCGACCTCGACAGCCTGCCCGACCCGCTCTTCGCCCGCTACGGGACGAAGTATATGCTCGCCGGCTCCGCGGCCCGCAACATCACCCGCTTCAACGTCAGCAGGGACAAGATCAACCTGACGGAACTCGCCCGGCTCATCGTCACGCAGGAGTACATCCCCGATCAGGGGTATGCGCCCTCTTATCTCGAGCAGCTCGCCGGGAACCTCACGGTCTCGCCCGACGACCCGCTCAGCCTGCTGGCCGGCTACGAGACGCTGCTCCTCCCGTCAGAGACCGCCATTTACGGGTCGCAGAACCAGGCGAACGTCTCCTACACCGCGCAGCAGTACTTCCTCGAGGCCTCCACCGGCCAGTACCTCCCCTGCAGCGAACAGACGAGCGGGGCGGTCCAGACCGTGGGGATCAACTCGTCCGCGAGTAGCATCCTCTACGGCTCGGGCTTCCGGCTCGACCTCCCCCGCATGGCGCTGTACAACGTGAACACGAGCCAGATGCTCCTCACCTGCTCCTGACGCCCGCTCCTGATGCCTGCCCTTCACCCCCTCCTGACGCCCGCCCCTGACTGCACGCATCGTGATTGCGCGCATCACGGCCGGCATCATGGCCGCCGGCCTCGGGAAACGGGGACGGCCGCCCTTCGTTTCCCGTCGAGAAAAATCGTATCCCACTTCCGGATGATAAACAAACTTTATATAGTCTCCCCGTCGAGTCACGACGAGG
>DAHXMN010000079.1 GCA_027371725.1 Candidatus Woesearchaeota archaeon
AGACCAGCTTGAAGTCCCTTCTTCCCTGCCGAGTCAGGTTCGGTCCGGTCCAGAGGGGGCGTTGGAAGTGGAGGGACCGGCTGAAGAAGTCCTGGATCTGCTGCTTCGAGAAGCCGCCGCGCAGTTCCTTCTCGACGAACGAGCGGAGCGTCGCGAGCGCCTCGGCGCTGTACACGGTCGTGGCCGCGGCGCCTTCGTTGAGCGCCTCCTTGAGCAGGGTGTCGATCAGCGTGGCGTTCCAGCCCACCTTGACGAGGTTCGTCTTCAGCACGGCCGCATCGTACCCGAGGCCGCGCTTCTTCTCGAGGAACGCGAGGACCTGGCTGTAATCCTCATGCGGCGCGCCGACGCCGTGCTGCGCGAGATACGGCTGCCGGAACTCGTCCAGGACGCCGGCGACGACGTTCTCAGGCCACCCGACGGAACGCAGCCGGGAGGCGATCGCGTCGCGGGACGACCCACGCCGCAGCTCATTGTCGACATAGTCCTTGAGCCGCGCCACCGGATCGGCGGTCGGCGACGGCCGCTGCCCCGCAGGGCCGGCAGCAGGCTCGATCGCCTCGCCCAAAGCGCGATCGAACTCGTCATCGCTGAACGCAGCGGTGCCGACGGTCCGGGAAGCAGCGGCCCCGCCCGGTTTCGCCGGGACGCGGGAGAGGTAATAATAGGTGCCGATGACCGCCCCCAGGAAGAGGACGATGGCGAGGCTCGCGATGGGGACGCGCGACCCGGGAGCGGGCGCGTATGACGGCGCCGGATGGGCGGGCCCCGCGGACGGCGCATCCGTCGCGGGGGGTCCGGACGCGGTCGCTGCGTCCGTGACGGCGGAGGAGCCGGGCTCCGACGAGGAGGAAGGAACGGACGGCGCTGCCGCCTGCCGCGTCGCCGCGACGGCGAAGAGGCTCAGCCCGGGGGATTGGGCGCGGAAGAGCGCGGAGCCGTTGCTCTCCTGGCTGACGACCGCGGTCGGGAGCTCGACCCACTGCGTCCCGGAGTACCAGAGCAGCCGGACGTCCCGGACCGCGACGCCCGCCTGCTGGAGCGCGGCGAGCGGGACGCCGAACCCGACATCGACGTCAGGCACGATCTCCGAGAGGCCGAGGCCGGGATGGTCGACGCGCTCGTAGCCGAGGACTGCGTAGGACGCGTCCGGCGACGGCGTGTTCGTGCCGCTCAGATTGTCGAGATGTGTCACCTGGACCGTGACGCCGTCCTCCTCGCGCGTCACCGAGAAGACGAGCTGCCGCAGCAGGATCGCGGAGGACGAGGAGGGGACGTTCACCGTGTAGCTCTGGTTCTCGAGGAGCTTGTCGAAGTAGTGCGACATCGTGGTGGAGAGCGCGGGGAACGAGCCGTCGCCGGGCAGGGCTCCACCGCCGCCCCCGCCGCCCCCGCCGCCACCCGCAGCGGTCGAGGGATTGTTGGAGGTGACGCTGATCGCGTTCCCGTCGTTCGCGGCGAGGGAGAGCGAACCCGTCGTATTGACGAAGGCGGACGCGCAAGGAAGGAGGAGCGCTGCGGCCGAGAGAATGATCGAGAGAATGATCAGGAGGAAGGATCCGGACCGGAACAACGAACGCGTACCCATCGTTTCCCCCTGACCTCATGAATCCATTGCTGCCGGGCTCAACCGAGGACGCCGAACCCGTACGTGCCGCTGTAGGTGCCGGCGACGAGGCCGGTGTACGGCGTGAGCGAGAGCGTCAGCTGGCCGTTCCTGATCGTGCCGTCCGCGGTGAGGTCGAGCAGCACGTAGGACGGCGCCGCGGTCGCGTTGATCGCCGCCAAGGTGACGTTCCCCGCGCCCGTGTAGAGCGACGAGCCGCTCACGTTCACCGAGACGTTCCCCTGGACGAGACGCGCATACGACGAGTCATAGACCGACGACCCGGCCGCCAGCGTGAGGAACGCGCCGACCGCGCTGCCCGCGCTCATGACCAGCGTCGCGTTCGTGGCGCTGCCGTTGACGAAGAGGAGCGAAGAGGAACCGTTGCTGAGCTGGATGGAGGTCGCGTTCAGCGCGGTCCCGTTCGCGAACGTGACGGTGGCGTTGTCGAGGAGGATGAGGCTGCCGTTCAGCACGACCGCGCTCCCGTCGTCGCAGACGAGGGTGCTGTTCGAGGCGTTGAAGATCCAGTCGCCGTTCGCAGGAGGGTTGCAATTCACCGCCGCCAGCGCCGCCGCCGAGAACAGGATGAAAAGGACGGAAAAGAGCGCGAGCCGCCATCCTATCTCCACCACCAACACCTCCCCTTGCCCTCAACCGGAGAGAAGGCGTTTATAAAAGTTTCGCGGGAAGGACTCGTGGATGAAAAGAATCCTGCAGAGAGAAGACGAGGAAGGAGAAAGAAAGGGAAGAGCGCAGGAGGGAGAAGAAGATTTATAATTGACCAGGAATTACTCCTCGGGGATGGAAAAACGACGCGGTGAACGGGATGGAGGGGACGCCGACGTCCCGGAAGACGTCAACGGCCTCATCCCGGGGGAGCTGCCGGTGGACGCATCGGACCAGGACCTCCTGACAAGGACGGAAGATGCGGCGGGAGCGTTGGCGATGCTCCTGAATCGGCAGCCGGACGGGGTGTTGGACGACGCGTTGCCGATCGATCCTGCCGAGCTGGAGAGCATCCATCAAAAACCGTTCGAGCCAAGCGACACGCTGCCCGGAGCGCCCATGCTCCTCTTCGAGGAGAAGGGACCGGAACCGCCGCAGCGGAGCCGCCGCGGCCTCTATCTCACGCTCGCGGGGATCGCGACAGCGGCAATCATCGGAGGATTCGCCGCCTTCCACCGCCAGCGGCTGGACCTCGGCACCGCATTCAACGAGCAATACGGACTGATCGCGACCGAGCAGCGGCGGGAGACGACGCAGGCAAGCGCGAGAAAACGAGCAGCGGCGGGACAGGAGACGCCCGCGGGTCCGCAAACGCCGACGCCGGCCGAGCGCTACAAGGAGCGGCGGCTCGTCAACCCCCTGCCGCAACGAAAGAATCCGCGTCTCGAGCGGCTGCTCGGCTTCAAGCGAGGGATCGACGAGGAGACAGCGCGGAAGGGATTGCGCTATAGCCGGAAGGAAGATCCCGCATATTATGATGCCATCGTCGGCCTCGCCGAGGACCGGACGAACGAGAAAGAGCTCAGGTACACGATCACCAAGGCGACGGACACGGACGCGGAGGTCTACGTCATCAAGCTCCTCGATCCGGCGACGTTCGGCGACCGGAAGCTCTCATTCCTCCTCCGCGCGCCCGGGGTGAAGAACCTCGCGCGGATCGACCTCAGCAAGAGGAACGCCGACGGGACGCTGGAAGGGCGGTTCAGCGCCGACCTCCCCGGTGCGCTCGGCCTCGACGGGAAGACCCTCTACGTCGTCCTCGGAGAGGTCGTCTACGGCGCCCACAACGAGAAGACCGGCAAGGACCTGATCGGCTACGAGGCGTTCGCGACCGACACGACGACGGTGGACGAGGCGCTCAGCGGCCACTACGCCGCCGGCACCGGAAAGGGGACGGGAAAGGGGCGGAGCTCCCTCGCCGACCTCATCGAGAACAGGAACGGTTCCGCCTCCGGACTCGAACAGATGGCCCTGGACGCAAGCGCGCCCTTCCCGCCCACAGGCGACCCGACAGCCGAC
>DAHXMN010000007.1 GCA_027371725.1 Candidatus Woesearchaeota archaeon
CAGACGAAGGACGTTGTGACGGCCGCTGGTCGCGTCGTCCTCCTCCGGAAGATGGGGAAGGCGACGTTCGGCCACCTCCAGGACGGCTCCGGCAGGATCCAGTTCTACGCGAAAGAGGACGACCTGAAAACCGGCTACGAGATCATCCGGAAGCTGGACATGGGCGACTTCCTCGGCGTCACGGGGGAGGTCTTCGCGACGAAGACGGGCGAGATCACGATCCACTGCAGGCAGGCGGAGCTCCTCGCAAAGGCGATCAGGCCGCTGCCGGAGAAGCATCACGGGCTGCAGGACGTGGAGACGCGCTACCGGAAACGGTACTTGGACCTCGTCACGAACGAGCAGTCGCGTTCCGCGTTCAAGCAGCGCGCACTCATCATCCGGACGATTCGCGAGTATCTTGATGATCACGGCCTGCTCGAGGTGGAGACGCCGACGCTCCAGCCGGTGTACGGCGGCGCGAACGCGCGGCCGTTCATCACGCACCACAACACGCTCAACCAGGACCTCTTCCTCCGGATCAGCGACGAGCTCTACCTCAAACGATTGTTGGTCGGCGGGTTCGACGGCGTCTATGAACTGTGCAAGGACTTCCGGAACGAGGGCGTGGACACCCGGCACAATCCCGAGTTCACGATGCTCGAATGGTACCTCGGGTACGCGGACTACAACGACGGGATGCGGATGACCGAGGAGATTGTCGCGGCAGCGGCGAAGGCCGCGCGCGGCGCGACGAAGCTCACCTACCAAGGGAAGGAACTCGACCTCACGCCGCCATGGAAGCGCGCCACGATGGCGCAGCTCATCAAGGAGCACGCGAAGATCGACGTCCTCAGCATGGACGAGAAGGCGCTCAAGGAGTTCTGCAAGAAAGAGAGGATCGAGACGGAGCAGTACGACACGTGGGGCCTGCACGTGCAGCGCGTCTTCGAACATTCTTGCGAAGAGCGCCTCTGGCAGCCCACCTTCGTCATCGACCATCCCGAGGAGACGACGCCGCTCTGCAAGGAGCACCGCACCGACAAGCGATTGGTCGAGCGGTTCGAGCTCTACATCGCGGGCATGGAGATCGCGAACGCGTACAGCGACCTGAACGGCCCCGTCGTGCAGAAGCAGCACTTGCAGGAGCAGGTCGAGCGCCGGAAGCACGGCGACGATGAGGCGCAGCCGATGGACGAGGACTTCGTCGAAGCGCTCGAGTACGGCATGCCGCCCACGTCCGGCGTCGGCATCGGCGTCGACCGCGTCGTCATGCTCATCACGGACTCCGCGAGCATCCGCGACGTCATCCTCTTCCCCGCGATGAAGCCACAGGAGAAATAGACGATGACGTGGAAAGACGCGTTCAGCCAGGGGCGGGAGATCATCTTCACGACGAGTTCTCTGACGGGGAGACCGAACAGCGTCGTCGTCATCTCGCAAGGGTTCGTGGACGGCAAGCTACTCGTCGCCGCGTGCCAGATGGGACGCACCCTCAAGAACCTCGAGGAGAACCCGCTCGTCTGCGCCGTCGGGATACGGAAGAAAGAGTACTACCGGATCAACGGTCGCGCGCGGCTCTCAGCGTCGGGGAAATACTTCCGGGCAGTGGTGGAACGGAACGACGGGCCGGGCGTCCCGAGCGTCAAGAAGGCGATCGCCGTCTCGGTGAAGGAAGTCTACGACTTGGACAAGGTCAGGAAGATATTGTAGAATTCTCAGAGCGCGGTCCGGATCTTCTCGATCGCCGTCGCCACTTCTTCGCCGCGCTTCGTCAGCGCGAGGACCTTGAGGCGGCCGCTCTTCTTGAACGTGACGAGATCCGCTTTCTGCATCTCGTTGAGGATCTTGACGATGTGGCTGTACGTGCAGTCGACGACCTTGGCGAGCGACGACGCGTAATGCTCCTGCGTCGTCGTGAGCAACGTGACGAGCATCATCGCCGGCTTCTCCCGGAAGAAGACGCTGAAGATTTTCTTGTTCTTCGCCACACAAATCCCCCTGAACATATAGCTTTGAACCGAAAGGTTCTCGCGTATAGGTTCGAAACTGTATTTTTTATTTAAATCTTTCGGAAGGCGCTTTCGCAATCAATCCGACGGAGCAGATAAGAACAAAAGGAGTATTTAAAGGTATTGAATCGAGGAGAAAACGCCGAAAGAGAAAGTGAACTGCTCAGAAATTATTGGCGCGGGGAGAAGGAAAAAGGAAGGGAACGAGAAGTGAGGGAGGCCAGCACAGTCCTCAGGTCGAGGCGTAGCGATAAAGATATCGAAGGCCGACGAGGGATCGCCCCTGCAGGCGAGCACGATGCTCGCAGTGGTTCTCAGGAACGGGGTTCCTGGAACCTCGAGAGCTTCGCTCCCGGTGGTTCAGGTAGCGTCCCGCTACCGAGAACCTACGGGGACGAGACCCATCGAAGAGAACAGCGGCACGCCGCGAAGACGGTGCTGGCCGAGATGAAGGGAATGAGAGGACGGTGACGCCCGAGAAGCTTCAATCCACGAGTCTGAAATAGACCCTGCGGTTCTTCTGCCCCTTGTTCTCCGCCTTGACGAACTCCAAGCGGCCGATCTCCGCGGCATCCTTGACGTGCGTCCCGCCGCACGCCTGCTCGTCCAGCTCGGCGATCGTGACGACGCGCACATCCATGATGTGCGCAGGCAGGCCGGCAGCGAGTCTCGACAAGGAAGGGATCGCGAGCGCCTCGCCGCGCGGAATTATCCTCGTCGAGACGGCACGGCCGCCGACGATAATACGGTTGGCTTCCTCGATGTGCTGCTTGAACGCCTCGGGGTCGAATGTCTCGAGGGAGAAGTCGATCCGCACCTTCTCCGGATCCAATTGGTTGCCGGTGATGAGCGCGCCGGTCTCGCGGTTGATGATCGCGCTGACGATGTGCGCGGCAGTGTGGGAACGCATCAGGCGGTGGCGCCGCGGCCAGTCGATGACGGCGCAGACCGCATCGCCGGGATTCAACCCTTCCCCGTCCAGTTCGTGCACTAATCCCTGTTCCCCTTTCTTGACGTTGAGGACCTTGAACGCCTTCCCGTCGCTCGTCCGGACGAGAACGCCCGTGTCCGACGGCTGGCCGCCGCCGAGGGGGTAGAAGAACGACTCGCTCAGCGTGACGAGCTTGCCGTCAGCGGAGACGACAGCGGCGTCGAACTCCGCACGATAGGAGTCTGCCCGATAGGACATGATATGGGCCCGGCCGGACTCGAACCGGCGACCTTCGCCGTGTGAAGGCGACATCATAGCCACTAGACTACGGGCCCGAAACGCGTTCAGGCCCCGAGAGAGCGAAACGCCCGTTCGTGGACCCGATAACGACGAAGAAGAAGAGGACGGTTTTTAAAATTAACTGCCTACCTACGCTTCTTGACGCCGTTCTTCGGGCAGAGCGCCGCGACGGGGCATGTCGAGCAGCGCGGCCCGATCGGCGTGCAGTGGTTCTGGCCGAACGTGACGAGCAAATCGTTGTACTCAATCCAGTACTCCGTCGGCAGCTTCTTCCGGAGCGCGCGCTCCGTTTCGTCGGGGTTCCTCGTCTCGACATAGCCGAACCGGTTGCTGATCCGGTGGACGTGCGTGTCGACGCAGATGCCGAGCTTGTTGTAGCCGAGCGTCACGACCAGGTTGGCGGTCTTCCGGCCGACGCCCTTCATCGTCGTCAGCTCGTCGACGTCGTCCGGGACGGTGCCGCGGTACTTCCCCATGATCGTCGCAGTCACGGACCTGATCGTCTTCGCCTTGGTCCTGTAGAACCCTGCAGGATAGATGAGCCGCGCAATCCTCTGCTCGGAGAGCTTGAGCATCTGCTCGGGCGTGTACGCCGCCGCGAACAGCCGCTCGGCCGCTTTCCAGGTCACCTCGTCCTTCGTGCGCAAGGAGATGAGCGTCGAGATGAGGACGTGGTAGGGCGAGTGGTGGTTGCGGGCGACGAGCGTGACCGCAGGCACTCGGTACTGCGTGTTGTGCGTCCGGATGCGCTCGATGACGGTCCCGATGTTCGCGTTGGTGATCATAGCCGTTGCCGCCACCGGCCAAAAGGCGAGCGTAGCGAAGAGAACAGCGGAGGACGACGAGGGGGTTGGCCCTTCGGGGAGGAGTCTCCGCGGTTCCGACAACGGCACGCAAGCAGCCGGTTGCAGCAACAGAAGCAGAACCCTTTTAAAAAAGCAGAGCTTGAATGTGCGGATGGAGACGACGAGGACGGCGAAGAAGAAGGCTCCGGGAACGGGCGGCCCGCTCGCAGGCGCAAAACGGCTGCTCCGCCGCGTGCGCCGAAGAGTGCGGGACGGGCTGCTCAGCCTCTTCAGCCTCACCCCGCGGTTCGAGCGCGTCAGGATTGAGCGGGAGGTGGTCGAGGACATCTGCGGCCTCGCCGCAGGGAGCGCGCCGAAGGAGATGGTTGCGTTCCTCATCGGCAGCGTCAAGCGGGAGGGCGGCCAGCGCGTCCTCGTCATCGATGGGCTCTACATCAAAGCGTATCAGGCCGATGAGAACAGCACGCACTTCACCACGCAGGATCTCCCATCGGACAACGTCTACGGCACGGTGCATTCACACCCCGGCTTCTCGAACCGGCCGAGCGACGCCGACCGGCAGCTCTTCAACAAGTACGGCTGGTTCCATCTCATCGTCTGCCAGCCCTACACGGCAGCGGCCATCGCCACGTACAACAAGTACGGCGAGCCGATCTCAGGGATAGAACTCCAGGGAACAGGGGATTCGGGAATAAGGGGATCAAGGGAATAAGGATCGCTCACCGTTTCCCGGCTTTCCTCTGCGGCACGCGCGGGTGCTCCGGGATGTCGACGGGATCCTCGTGGACCTCGCCCCGCTCCAGGTACCCATTGACGCCGCTGTCCTTGCTGAAGAACTTGGCGGATTTCGCCACCTTGGCGATGCGCGAGAGGCGGATGATCTTGAATGACTGGAGGACGCCGCCGAAAGGGATGGCCGCGACGATGTCGAGCCAGCAGTTCTTGAGGAACGCGCCCCAGGTCTTCTCCTGCCGGAAGAGGATGAAGAGGTCCACGACGAAGATCACGGTGACCAGCCAGTCGATGATCTCCACGGCGATCATGAAGTTGCTGGGCAGCTGGAAGAAGATCTCGAAGAGGATGAGGAAGAAGGTGAGCGCCACCGCCAGGAAGATGACGAAGTGCCAACGGCGCAGCCAGGGCGGCTGGTCGAGCTCCTCGAGCCGGTCCGTCCTGATCTGCATATACTCGACGGGCGTCACGCGGTTGTTGTCCGAGCCGAATTCGAGCACGGTCTTGAGCGCGACGACGAGCGCCATGCTGCCGATGAAAGCCACCGCGTTCTGGAAGAAGTGGGTGAGGATGTGGACGACGGTCTGGTCGGCGAATATCTGGTTGAAGGAGAGGATGACGAGGAGGAACGTCGCGGCGCTGACGAGGAAGTGGTGCTCCTCGTCCTCGGTGATGTTGAGGATGCCTGCGAAGACGCCCGTGAAGATCAGCAGGATGTAGATAAGGCTGCGCGTCTGCGACGTGTCCGGGAAGATGGCGCTCGCGAGGGGGAACGCGCTGTCCATGACTGAGAGGAGCGCGCCGATGATGAAGAGGAACGTGCCGAGCCGGGTGTATTGGTTCTTCGCCATTCCAGCGACACCGGAAAAAGGGGTTTATAAATGTTTTCGGAAAAGGGTGCCGAGGCAAATGGACTGCGCCTCCAAATGGGCTGCGCCTCCTAGAGACCGGTTCGGGGGCGGACGCGATTCCACCGGACTCGGTTGACACGTCCGAACGACAACCGTGTGCCTCGAGGACAACCGTGTGCCTCGAGGCGCAGCGCGAAGCGATCCGCCCCAGAGCAGGGGAAAGAGAAAAGAAGCGAGGATTCGGGCGAATGGCCTGTTGCTGGCAACACCGCGAAGCGAATTCGTTCGAAGGCATGAGAAAGCGAGCGTTCCCCGAGGAGGAAGGGCTGTCCGACCCGCGGAAAGAAATGGTAACCTATTTAAAGGGGGCCCGTTTCACGCGAGGAATGGTCACGAGAGTGGGCGGCGCCCGCCGCAAGACACGGGCGAAGATGACGAAGCCGCAGCGCAAGCGCGGCAAGATCAGCCTCACCGCATACTTCCAGCAGTTCGAGACGGGCCAGAAGGTCTCCCTCAAGGCCGAGCCCGCGGTGCAGAGCGGCACGTACTTCCGCCGGTACCACGGCATGACCGGCACCGTCGGGAAACGGCTCGGCACCTGCTACGAGATCAAGATTGACGACCGCGGCAAGGAGAAGCGGCTCATCGTCCACCCCGTCCATCTCAAGCTCCTCTAAGGTGAACAGCATGTCCGGACCCGAGATCCTCGAGAAGCGGCCGCTCAACCTCGCCCTCGTCCGCGAGGAGCTGAAGCGGATCAGGAAGCGCGACGGCGAAGAGCTGAACTTCCGCGCGACCCGCACCGAGGAGTACGTCAACGAGGTGACGAAGCTCAAGGCCAAGGAGGCGAAGGAGCTCGTCGAGAAGCTGGAGAAGCTCGACATCCCGCGCCTCAAACCCGAGCTCATCCACAAGATCGTGGACGTGCTGCCGGTGAGCGAGAAGCACCTCAAGGTGGTCCTCCAGGGCTACGCCCTCACGGTGAGCACGGAGAACCAGAAGAAGATCTTCCAGGCCATCGAGGAGTACCTCCCGAAGAAATGAATTCTGCGCGTGGCGCGAAAGGTTTAAATACCAGTTTGCGATAGGCGGCCAGAGGCAACTGGGGGTGGCGGCATGGAACTTGAAAAGAAGAGAGAGACGCATGCGATCGTGCTCGACTACCTGCAGAACGGCTACCCCTTCGACAAGCGCCCCAGCCACCTCAAGACGGCGATCGCCCACGGCCTCGGCACGACGAAGTTCGCGCTCCTTGAGCTGATTCCGAAGAAGGACGTCCATCTCCAGCCGCTGGAGCAGATCTACATCGGCGATGAGGAACGGGACCGGATCCACCACGTCAACGGCCGGATCGGGATGGGCAAACTGACCCAGACCGCGCGCTCCGAGCTGCCGCACGCCGTCGAGACGGTCGTGAAGGAACGCGAGCAGGAGTTCGTCGACTTCTTCAACAAGGCGCAGCCCATGTCGACGAGGATGCACGCCCTCGAACTGCTGCCGGGCGTCGGGAAGAAGCACATGTGGGAGATCCTCGAAGCGCGGAAGGAGGCCCCGTTCACGAGCTTCGAGGACATCAGGAAGCGCGTCAAGCTCCTCCCGGACCCGAAGAAGGCGGTCGTCGCCCGGATCATGAACGAGATCGAGGGCAAGGAGAAGCACAACCTCTTCGTCAAGTGAGGGAAAACATCTTCTTCTCATACTTCTTATCCGTCTACGCAATCGTCTCGAGCGTCGTTACCGGCCAAAGGGCGAGCGTAGCGAAGAGAACTTGCAGAGGCCGAGTGGGGGGTTGCCCCCACAGGCGAGCACGAGGCTCGCCGTGGTCCCGGTAGCGTCCCGCTACCGAGGACCTACGGGGACGAGGCCCTTCGACGTCTGCAACGAGACGCGAGCAGCCGGAAACGACGCGAGGATGTGGTGGCGCAAAACCAGTAACCGCGTCCAACCGGTGCCCCGTTGACTTCATTCGCTCCGCGCGCCGCCGTCCTGCTCGCATCCCGCTGTTCTCTCGTAGGCGCTGTCCGGCCGCTCCGTTCCCGGTCTCCTCGGAGCCTCGGAAACGTCCCCGGGAGGTTCTCGGTAGCGGAACGCTACCGGAATCACGACGAGCAAAGCTCGCCTGCAGGGGCACCCCACGCGCGCGACGCGCCCGCGATGACGGTGGCGAACATGATGTCAACGGAACCTCCAGCCGGAAAACCTTTATTAATCCGCCGGGAAAACAGGAGGGGATGGACCTGAAGGAGAAGGTGGCGGCGAAGCTCGCGGAAGAGCTCAAGCTCAAGTCTGCGGCGGAGTTCGCGCAGATCCTCGAAGTCCCGCCGGACGAGAAATTAGGCGACTACGCGCTGCCGTGCTTCCCGTTCGCGAAGGAGCTGAAGAAGGCGCCGCCCCTCATCGCGAAAGAGCTCGTCGGGAAGATAAAAAAAGACGGACTCGTAGAAGAAGTGAAAGTCGTCGGTCCCTACCTCAACCTCTTCCTGAACAAGGAGAACATCATCAATACGACCGTTACCGCGGTCCTGGAAGAGAAGGAGCGGTACGGCGCCGGCGCGTCGAAGGCCGAGCGTGTCATGATCGAGTACAGCCAGCCGAACACGCACAAGGCGTTCCACGTCGGCCACCTCCGAGGGACGAGCATCGGGGAAGCGCTCGCGCGCATCCTGAAGCACGCCGGGTACGACGTCATCCAGGCCAATTACTCC
This sequence comes from Candidatus Woesearchaeota archaeon, assembly GCA_027371725.1. Classification (GTDB taxonomy): domain Archaea; phylum Nanobdellota; class Nanobdellia; order Woesearchaeales; family UBA525; genus UBA153. The sequence goes on from DAHXMN010000007.1 coordinate 8,317, forward strand.
GGCGACACGGGGATGCACGTCGCGAAGTGGCTCTGGTGCTACACCCGCTTCCATAAGGACGAATGTCCGCCGAAGGAAGGGAAGGGGAAGTGGCTCGCCTCGCTCTACGTCGAAGCGGTCAAGAAGCTCGAGAAAGAACCGGAACTCCAAGAACAAGTCGACACGATCAACAGGGAATTGGAAGAAGGGAAAGAGAAAGCATTACTGGACCTGTGGACGCAGACGCGGCAGTGGTCCATCGACGAATTCGACGCCATCTACGACGACCTGCAGGCGCATTTCGACAAGTGGTGGTTCGAGCGCGAGATGGAGGCGAAAGGGAAAGCGATCGCGCAGGAGCTCGTCAAGAAAGGCATCGCCCGGGTGAGTGACGGCGCCACGATCGTCGACCTCGAACAATACAATCTCGGCGTCTGGGTCCTGCTCCGGAAGGACGGGACCGTGCTCTACAGCGCGAAGGACTTGGCGCTCGCGGAGATCAAGTTCAACGAGCACAATATCGGGCGTTCCATCTACGTCGTCGGGAAGGCGCAAGCGCTGCACATGCAGCAGCTCTTCAAGACGCTCGAGCTGATGGAGTTCAAGCAGGCGGCGCGCTGCTTCCACCTCAGCTACGAAGAAGTCAGATTGCCCGACGGGAAGATGTCCTCCAGGACGGGGCAGAACATCCTCTACCAGGAGATCAAGGACGAGGTCTTCTCGTACGCCGAGCAGGAGGTGCGGAAGCGCCACGAGGAGTGGGACGAGAAGGAGATAGCGGCCGTGACGAAGGCCGTCGGGGTCTGCGCCCTCAAGTTCGAGATGGTGTATCGCGACCACAACAAGCCGATCGTCTTCGAGACGGAGCGCGTCTGCGACTTCGAAGGGGATACCGGTCCCTATCTCCAGTACACGCACGCGCGCTGCAACTCGATCCTCGCCAAGCTCGCCGAGCAGGGCAAGACGGTGAAGAAGCGGTCCTCGTTCGCCGCGATCGCGTCCGAGCACGAGTTCCGGCTCGCGAAGCGGCTCCTCGACTTCCCCCTCGTCATCGAGAAGGTGGCGGCGACCCTCTATCCTGAGGAGCTGGCGAAGTACGTGCTGGAGCTGGCGAAGACGTTCAACTCGTTCTACCACGAGTGCAAGGTCCTCGGCGAGCCGGCGGACGTGGAGAACGCGAGAGCGCTCCTCGTCCACGCCACCGCCGTCGTGCTCGAACGCTCGCTCTTCCTGCTCGGGATCGACGCGCCGAAACGGATGTAGGAACAGGAATTCTCAAAAGAAAATTAATTACATAATAACTAAACCGTTAATCAGAAACAAATACTGATAGTCGATACTGAAGACCGGAGAAAAGACGAGGAAAGAAAAAGAAGATTTATCGCTTCTTCTTCGCGGGCTTCCGGACGGCCTTCTTGGTCGTCCGTTTCGCCGCCGTCTTCCGGGCGGGCTTCTTGGCAGCATTCTTCTTCGCGGCTTCCCGCTTCTCGACGAGCGCTTCGCGTTTCGCCAGCTTTGCCGCGATGGCCTTCTCCGCCTTCTTCTTCGCGTCCTCCTTCTCCGCCGCTTCCCGCTCGCGGTACGCGCGGAGCCGTGCGAGGCAGTTCTCGCAGTAGTAGGTCTCGCTCTTCCCGACGATGCGGGCGCCGCAGTTCCGGCACTTCGAGATGACCTTGTAGCCGGAGATCTTCTGGAAATGTTTCATGCTCTCACCAGAATGTCCATAGTCTCACCAAAAACATTTTTTCATAGTGGAGACATAACCATCTCTCGTTTATAAGTGTTGTGCAAGTCGTCCGAGCGGAAAAACGTTAAAAGCGGGCAGGATTCCCTTCCGCCATGCAGATGGAGAAGTATAAAGGGCGGATTCCCGCGAAGGTCTACGCGCTGCTCGAGCGCAGGGGTTTCACGGCGCTCCGGCCGGCGCAGGCGAAAGCCATCGAGGCCGGCCTCTTCGAGGACAAGAACCTGCTCGTCTGCACGCCCACCGCGTCCGGCAAGACGCTCGTCGGCGAATTGGCGGCGCTGAACGCGGTGCTCCACGACCGTGGGAAAGCGGTCTACGTGGTGCCGTTGCGCGCGCTCGCCTCCGAGAAGCACAAGCAGTTCACCAAGGATTATCCCGGCCTGAAGATCGCCCTCACGTCAGGGGATGCGGACAGCGCGGACGCGTATCTCGCCGCCTACGACATCATCATCACCACGTCGGAGAAGCTGGATTCGCTGATCCGGCACCGGACGCCCTGGCTGACAGCCGTGAAGGTCGTCATCGTGGACGAGATCCACCTCCTGAACGACGCGGGGAGGGGGCCGACGCTCGAAGTCCTGCTGACCCTGCTGCGGCAACTCTTGCCGAAGCTCCAGGTCGTCGGCCTCTCGGCGACGATCGGCAATCCGGAAGAGCTCGCGGAGTGGCTGGGCTCCGCGCTGGTCAAGGACTCGTGGCGGCCGGTCCGGCTGGACAAAGGGGTCTATCTCGACGGCACGATAGAGTTCCCGAGATAGTCCGCTTCTTCCCCCGCCTCCTTCCGAAGAAAGAGAAGAAAAACGGTCGGTTCTCAAGGAGAATGGGAAAAACGGAAGAAAGGGAAAAGGAAAACCGTTAAGCGTCCTCAGAACGTGAACTTCGTCCCGAGGTGACCGATGAGCGGCAGCTCCTGCTCCTTCCCGTTCACCGCGCTGATGAAGCCCAGGACGACGAGGACGAGGAAGCAGATCTCCGCCACGAGCCATATCAGGTAGCCGAGCGCCCAGAAGAAGGCGAGCGGCAGGCCGAGGATCATGAGGACGATCCAGACGACGACCCACGCGATCAGGAGCACCAGCCCCTGCTTGGCGTGGAACTTCGCGAACCGGTTCTTCTTCATCTTCTCGTCCACGAAGTACCAGATGATGCCGATCAGAATGTACGACAGGGCGGCGCAGACCTTCCCGTCCTCGACCTCCTTGGATGCCATGCTATCACCTCGCAAATCTCAACGAGAATGAGGGTATTTAAAAAAATTCTGATAAACACAACATATAGCTACTTAATGATAGTAAAAAACAAAATGTTTATAAATCAGTATTGAAGAACACTATTCATGAGAATGAAAAAATTCATTGCAGGAAGCATAATCGGGACCGCAATACTGCTGGCGGCAGCCCATTATCCTGAAATAGAATACACCATCCAACAGAGATATCAAGAAGCGAAATACGATTTGTATTTCTTAAAACAAGAAAGAAGGATGAAGAAGAGCATAGAAGAGGATTACGAGAAGCACAGAGCAGACTATGTACACCAAGAAAAGATGTTTGAAGAAGAACTCGAGAGAGAGCCGAACATCCTCATAGAACTCAGCCGCACCAACAAATGCATCTCTTGCGACGAACTACGAGAACGACTAAAAGGAACGGGCATCCGCTGGAAAGAGTTCGCAATCAACGCGCCGAGAAGCACCAGAATAAGCGAGATGCTGTATCTAAGGGGAGATTTGCCGGTGCCCATCTTCGCAACGCCAGTAATCATTATCTACAAAGACGGCAAAGCGACAGGCGCATATATCGGGTATTCTCAACGAGAAGATACCGTTGCGAAATTGACACGATGGTATCCGATTGAAGAGAAAGACCGCAGTCTTGAGAACATTCTCAAAGAGAATCCTCGTTTAAAAAAATAAGAGAAAAAAGAACCTTATCACCCTAGTTCCGCATTCTAACTCTGACAAATCAGCGATTCGGGATCGTGTGAAGTGGCAGTCAAAGTTCCCGCACTACAGTGATAAGTCGCAGTACAACCATCGGAAGTCTGGGTTATAGTCTTAGAGCAAGGAGCTCCCGCTCTCGCATCTCCCAGCAGGGAATTTGCTTGTGATTGCGAATCTGTCGCTTGCCCCGCGGCGGAGAGCGTGCTCTGCTGCGCGGTCGTCTGCGTGTGGCCGTTCAGGACGATCGCCGTGACGCCGACGATCGCGACGAGGGCGACGAGCGCCACAACGGTCAGGTTCAGGATGTTGAACCGCTCCATCTTCTTGTCGTCAGCCATGGTTCCGCCTCAGTCCGTCGAGATGTTGCCGTTCGCCAGGTCGTAGTTGTAGAGGAGCGCGGTATACAACGTGATGTCCTCGCTGTTGACGAGGCCGTCGCCGTTGAGGTCGCAGATGTGGTTCGCGTCGCAGTGCGCGTTGCCGAGCATGATCTGCTTGAGGAAGAGCGGGTCTTTCCTCGTGAGCTTGCCGTCGTTGTCGTAGTCGTACAGGCGGCGGACCAGGTTGTCGAACGCCTGCTGGTCGCGCGCGTCCACGACGCCGTCGCCGTTGAGGTCGCACCGCATCTTCTGGCAGTCCACCTTGCCGGCCAGCACGTCCTGGAAGTCGTAGTAGTCCAGTTTCCCGTCGCCGTTGAAGTCGAGCCATGCGTAATTGAACTCGGTGCCGACGGGCACGGACGCGGTGGCGTAGTCGACCGCGCTGCCCGCGAGGTTGGCGGCGAGAGGGACGGAAGAAGCGCCGCTGTCGGGCGTGCTCAGCCCCAACGCCATGAGCACGACCGCGACGATCGCGACGGTGCCGACGACCATGAGGGAGACGACCTGATGCTCGTGCTTCGGATCCATTGGATGCGCCTCAGGAGTGTAAGGAAAAAGTGTTTTCGCTCTTCCCCGTCGGAGGAAGGTCGCTATAACGTCATCGCCGAAACATGTTCAAACACACAACTAATATACTCTTTAGTATACTTGTTTATAAATGTTTCGCTCCAATGGGCTCTTCGGCAGATCACGTTCGTGCTGCGCCCCGACAAGTATCGAGGGGCAAACGGCGGGGCGACCGGGTCAGGTGATGATCGCCCGTGATATCATCCAACCGTCTCAGGGGCGCAGTCCATTCGCCGAAGAGCCGCTCCGATGAGCGCGAACAGAGAGGGAAAGGACGGACGCAGCGACGGCCAACGCGCCGGAATCGACGGGAAACAGGGCCCGGTGGAGGAGGAAGCCCGAACGGACCATACGGTCCAAGGCCGCGACGCCCGGAGAACGCCTAGAAGCTGCCGGCAGCGGCGTAGACCGTCGCGAGGAGCGTCGAATGGCCCAGCACCAAGGTCTCGACGACGGCGCCCACGATGAAGAGGAGGATCGCGAGCAGGAAGAGGTAGTAGTTGTACTGGAACACCTCCTTGTGGTGCGGGTCGTCGAAGACGTACGCGAGGAAATGGAGCGCGAGGAGGATGGTCGCGATGTCGAGCAGCTGCGCGACGAGCGGCAGCGCCGCGAAGAAGACCCTGTAGAGCGAGTGCAGCACGATGAACCCGACGCCGGCGGCGATGAAATAATAGACGAACTTGTCCATCGCCGCCCGTTTCGAGACGATGTCGTCGCTCAGCACGCCGCCCGCGACCGCGGCCAGGACGTACGCGCCGCCCTCGAGGAAGACGTGCGGCAGCGTGATCGCGACGATGATCGCGAGGTTGGCCCACGCGCCGTACGCGCCCCCGTTGACCGCGGCCTCAAGGGCGCGGAACCCGAAGATCGTGCCCCAGGACGAGGCGTTCCACGCGATGAAGAAGAGCGCGCCGTCGCCAGCGATGAGCGCGACGAGGAAGCAGGCGAGGAGCACCCACCAGTTGTTCAGGAAGATGGAGAGGAACGCGCTCCCGGAGAAGAACGAGCCGCCGCGCAGGTTCAGCTCGAGCGCCAACTGTTCACGGAAGACGCTCCCCACCTCGACGCCGAGCTGCGGCAACAAGAAAGTGTAAAGCATGTACGTAAGGTATATCCCGAGGAAGAGGACGCCGTACACCCTGAGCGCGTCCCGGTTGTCGACGAAGAAGCGACGGATGCTGAACGACCGCTCCTTGATCTCCTTCAGCTCCTCCTTCTCGAGCAGCGTCTCCAGGTACGGCATCAGGAGGAGCGAGGCGAAGATGACGCTGACGATCCCGGAGTTCGCGGCGAAGAGGAGCCGGGCGACGACGATGCTCACCGTGCTGTACACGACGGCGAGGATGAACGCGTACCGCAGCTTCCGCTCCAGCCAGTCTTCCGGGAAGAGGTGCTCGAGGACCACGGTCCGGTCTCCGCAGCAGACGTTTAAAAAGAATTGTTATCTTTTCAAGAGAGTGACAAATACAAAATTATATAAATTCGGGGAGAAAAATCCGGACAAGGTGAGGGGGTTGAAACAACGTGGCAGAGGAACGACGGATCAGTTTCGCGGTGAAATCTCAGTTCGGCATCGACGATTACACCGAGGAATTCTCACAGACTAAGGCGACGATCAACGATGACGTCTTCGGCGACCTCGCCAACCAAGACCGGGCAGTCCGACGCTTTGTGGACGCGCTCAGCGCGCCGCAGCATGCCATCCTCAACTTCGGCGATGCCGGTGTCGGCAAGACCACCGCGGTCAAAGGGCTCATCACCGCGCTGGAAGCGCTCAACAAAGGCGAGGAAGTGAAAGGCAAGTACGCGCCAGAAGTCACGGCGTTCCACGAACGGTTGCGCCACAAGGAACGCGGCGATGTCCTCGCATTGTGGAATCCGACAGACTACAACGCACCCATTCTCTTCCGGCCGAACGCGGCGCAGCAGACCGCGAAGACGCTGAGCGACGAGGTGGAGCAAGCGATGGACGATCTCCATGTCGGAGGCAACGTCATCATCCGCGAGACGCTGCTCGCCGAGCATTCACTCATGTTCCTCCGAAGGAATTTCCACAGCTTCGTCCAGCAGAACGGCCTCAAGTACGAGCAGATCGAGTGGTCGTTCAACGAGAAGCCGGGGAGCGCGGACATCCTCAACCTCAGCGTGGACGTCCATCCGGCGAAGCCGAAGAGGATGAGCCAAGCCGCGAAGCAAGAGTACGAAGCGCGGCGGCAAGAGCTCAAGAACGAGCTCGCCACCCTGCTCATCGACGCTTTCGAAGACTCCACCGCGACGTTCACTCGCGAGGAGGCGAGCGCGACGTTCCAGCAGCTGCTCAACCATCCGCCAGTCTACTTCCGCGAGATCGGCAAGCATCTCGAACAGTTTCGCGACCGGCAGCGGCAGGCGCTCGAAGCGAAGATTGACGGCTGCATCGCGACGCTTCAGGAGAACAGCCAGAAATGGTCGGGCAAGGAACCGATCGTCGCGCAATGGTACAAGGACGCGGTCGCATATCTCGCAGAGCCCGAGCGCAGAGCCAGCATCCTGAAGTCGTTCCAGGAGACCGAGAAGAACGCAGTGAAAGCGCTGGTCAAATGGATGCACAACAAGGAGGAGGTGATGTTCAGCCCCTCCGACCACGCGCTCCACATGTACAGCGTCAGGTTCAAGATTGACGGGAAGGAGTTCGCCATGACCGAGCTCCTGAAGCCGGGCGAGTGCTATATCCAGGACGGCGCGAGGGGGGTCACGATCAGGGAGATGAACCTGTTCGACCCGAGCCAGCTCTTCATGGATGTCGACACCTCGGGGACCGTGCCGCTCCATCTCGGCGTAGAGCTTGGTCCGCTCGCCTACGCCGATCTCGTCACGATCGACGACGCGTTCGGCGATATCGTGACGGAGAAGGCGACGAGGCGCGCGCTCCTCACCTTCCTCCAGGACGGCGATATCAGGATCACGTACGAGAAGACCCAGATACGGTTCAAGAACGAGTGTTTCCTCCTCGTCAACGAGACGCAGAACCCGTTCGAGCGCCAGAAGTTCCAGAACACCGACCCGGAGTTCGACGAAGGGATGTACCGCCGGTTCAGCGTCGTCCCGTGGTCGAGCCACACGGAAGCGAACAAGGAGACGAGGGCGACGTTCCCCATGATTCTGAAGCGGGCCAGCCTCGCGAGCAAGAACGGCGACCCGGAGACGGGGTTCACGCCTGAAGCGATGAACCTGATCTGGCAGTACCAGCTCGCGATGAACGAGCCCTCGATGCATATCTCGACCCAGATTGGGCTGATCAGCAAGGAGCTCTTCCAGCCGCTCATCCGGTACGCGAAGCGCCATGGCGCGAGCATCGTGACGCCCGACCATGTGATCGACTACCTCTGGAGCCTCCGGGTTCACGAAGACGAACGGTACATCACCTCATTGAACCTCGCGCAAGAGGGTGTCAACTCCGAATCGTGGAAGATCGGGGAGGCGCACGGCATGGCAGTCTATCAAGGCCATCCGAACGATTTCGGCGGCGTCACCCGCGTGAACGTCTTCCTCCAGAGACGGCTCGGCC
>DAHXMN010000080.1 GCA_027371725.1 Candidatus Woesearchaeota archaeon
CCGTGATAGGCGTCACGCCTTCGCGCTCCAACGTCTCGAGGAGCTGCGCGTAGATCAGCTCGACCCCCTTGTGGAACTGGCCCTGACGCTCGGCCGCGGACGCATTGCTCAAAGCCAGCTCGAACCCGTCCGAGAACCTCTTCAAGGACATCGAAGGCAAGGTCGACTCCTCGAAGGTCGAGCCGGTCCAGGCGCTCGTCGAGGAGCTGAAGAAATTGATGGGGCTGCCGCAGAAGGACGTGGTTGCCATCAAGGCGAAGCTCGAGGAGATCCAGAAGAAAGTGCAGGAGCTCTCGATCGAGATGTACCAGAAGGTGGCGCAGGAGCAGGCGGCCCAGGCGGACGCGGCCAAGGCCGGCACCGGCCACGAGCACGAATCGAAGACCAAGGACGGCGAGAATGTCGTCGACGCGGACTTCGAGGAAGTGAAGGAGGAGAAGGACGGCAAGAAGGACGAGAAGGAGTCCAAGGCGAAGAGAGGGAAGAAGTGAGGCGACGCTGCCAACCCGCCTTCCCTTCGCTGACGCCGACAACGCACTCCTCGCTGCCTCGGCACGTTTGACGGCGGCGAGCATGGGCTCGCGTTTTTGCGAGACGAGTGTTTCGAAGGACGCGAGGACCGGGAACGGCGCGAAGCGGCGTGACTGAGGCCATAATCGTGAGCGCCCGACGATCGCCCCTGGACTGAACGAGGACAACTAGGCCGCAGCGAGGAGAGCTCGGCGCAGCGGCTCCGAGGCGAATTCGCCTTCGGCGGTGTTTGCCGCCTTCGCGCCTTTCGCTTCCCTTTTCCGTTGGTGCTGCGTCCCCGGAGGGGGCGACCCCTCGCGACGCACCCGCAATTCAGTTCGCAGGAGGCGCGACCTGAGGGCGGCAACAGGTCATTCGCCTCAGAACCCTTCGAGGCCCAACTTTTATAAACCGGTTCCTGGTCGCTGGACGGCGGAAGTATGGCGAAAGACTACTACGACACCCTCGGCGTGGCGCGCACCGCGACGCGTGAGGAGATCAAGAAGGCATACAAGAGGCTGGCGAAGCAGTACCACCCCGACCTGAACAAGGACGATCCCGGGGCGGAGCGGAAGTTCAAGGAGATCAACGAGGCCGCCGCCGTCCTGGGCGACGAGGAGAAACGCAGGAATTACGATTCGCTCGGCCACGACGCCTTCACGCAATCGTCGCGGGGCGGCGGCAATGGCTTCAACGGCTTCGATTCCTCCGGTTTCGCCGCGGACGTGGATTTCGGCGACATCTTCGAGAGCTTCTTCGGCGGTTCGGACCTCTTCGGGACGCGGCGCGGCCGCTCCGGCAGGGGGCAGGACCTCCGCTATGACCTGGCCGTCAGCCTGCGCGAGGCGGCGTTCGGCGCGAAGAAGCGGTTCACGCTCCGCAAGCAGTCCACATGCCCCTCTTGCGGCGGCAGCGGCGGCGCGGAGGTCGAGACGTGCTCGACGTGCCACGGCACCGGCCACGTCCGGCAGACGCGCAAGACGCCGTTCGGCTACTTCCAGACGACTGGCGCGTGCCCGGAGTGCGACGGCCACGGCACCGTGATCCTCAAGGAGTGCCCGAGGTGCCGGGGCGCGGGCCGCGTCGAGCAGCAGAAGGAGCTCGAGGTCGACATCCCTGCGGGCGTGGAGAGCGGGATGCGGCTCCGCGTCCCGGGGGAGGGCGAGCCCGCCGGCCGCGGGTCGCAGCCGGGCGACCTGTACCTCTTCCTCACCGTCGCCTCGGATGAGTTCTTCGAGCGCGAGGGGAACGACGTCCGGCTCGAGGTGCCGATCAGCTTCTTCCAGGCGGTCTTCGGGGATGAGATCGAAGTGCCCACCTTGGACGGCAAGGCCAAGCTGAAGATCCCCGCCGGGACGCAGAGCGGGACGCTCTTCCGGCTCAAGGGGAAGGGGCTCGGCCATCTCCATTCCGGCGGCCGCGGCGACCAGTTCGTCAAGGTGCAGGTCGTGACGCCGAAGCGGCTGACGCGGAAGCAGGAGCAGCAGCTCAAGGCGCTCGCGGACGAGTTCGGCGTGACGCCGGACAAGGGGTTCTTCGAGAAGCTGAAGGAGCACTTCCGGTAGCGTCTCGGCCAAGAAGGGAGTCGTTACCGGCCAACGGGCGAGGCATGTGAATGCAACCGCGAAGGTCGAGTCGGGGGTCGCCCCCAACGGGGACTGGGCCTCGCGGAACGGCGAGCGGCCTGCCGAGAAGCCGGCAACGACCGGGTGAATGCGATCCACAAAGGGTTTTCTGTCTCTACTTCTAAATAAGTACTAATCAAAAACTATTTAAAGCATCCTTCCCTCCGCGCAGTCCATAATCGTCGGAAGGCGGCGCCTGTGCGCCTTTCCGGCAGGGGAGGGGTCAGCATGAAGAGAATCCTGCTCGTTTTCCTGGTCGTCGCGACGCTCGCGCTCGCTGCGTGCCAGCAGTCCATCGTCGGCGACGTCACCGGCAACGCCTCGGGCAACGTCACCACGCCCGCTACGGGCGACAATCTCATCACGGGCGGCATGCCCGTCGAGCAGCCTTCCCAACCGGTGACGCAGGGCGAGCAGGTCCCGGCTGCGCCGGAGAAGCCGTACACGATCACCAAGACCGAGGGCGACCTTGTCATCCTCGCTCCGGAAGCCGTCGATCCCGACGGGGACACGGTCTCCTATTCCTTCACCAAGCCCTTCGACTCCCAAGGCCGGTGGCAGACCAATTACGGCGACGCGGGCAACTACACCGTCATCGTGACCGCCACCGATTCCAAGGGCGCGTCGACCAGCACCCCGGTGCTCGTCGTCGTGCAGCGCGCGAACCGGCCGCCCTCGGTGCGGTGCCCCGAACGGATCGTCGTCAAGGAGACCGACACCGTGAGCATCGACTGCGCGGTGAGCGACCCGGACAACGACACCGTGACGCTCACCTACACCGGCTGGATGACCGGCCAGAACTACACCACGACGTACGACGACGCGGGCACGCACCTCGTCACCGTCACGGCTTCCGACGGCCACGGCCACACGGTCGTGAGCAACGTCAACGTCACGGTGCAGGACGTGAATCGGCCGCCCGTCTTCCCTCTCGACTTCCCGACGAAGATCGTGGCGCAGGAGGGCGACGTCGTCGCGTCCGATGGCTCGACCAGCGTGACGAAGCGCGTCACCGTCATCATCAACATGGTGAACACCGCGCCAGTCCTGAAACGGATACCGGACATCACGGTGAACGAGGGCGACACGATCACCCTGCCCCTGGACGCGACGGACCGGGAGGGCGACAAGCTGACGTACACGGTCAGCGGCTGGATGAACTCCTCGACGTACACGACGAACTACAACGACGCGGGGAGCTACACCGTCAAGGTGACCGTGAGCGACGGCCAGCTGAGCGACAGCCAGATCGTCCACATCACCGTGCTGGACGTCAACCGCGCGCCGGTCTTCAAGGTCCCGGCGTAAAAACCCTCTTTTCCTCCTTTCCTTTTTCCTCTCTTCTTTTTTCCTCAATGACTTGTACGTAACCTTTTTATTGGGTCCTCGGTCCCCGCGGCATGCGGCTTCTCAGCGAGGCAGGC
>DAHXMN010000081.1 GCA_027371725.1 Candidatus Woesearchaeota archaeon
CGTACGACGACATCAAGGCGGAGATCAGGAGGAACGTCCGGCTCGCGAACGACGCGCGGGCGTACGCGGCGCAGCTCATCGTCCGGCAGCCGGAAACGGCCGCGCCGCTCTTCGGGATGATCACGAAGACGTTCCACAGCCAGCGGTTCTTCGTCCAGGCGCGCGACAAGTACGGGCTGCGCGTCGACAAGGCGCTCAGCGGGACTGTGTTCGACACGCTCTGGGAGGCGTATGACGAGTTCGAGCCGCAGACGACCCGCGCGCGGGAGGCGATCCGCGAGAGCATCTACAAGCGCGGCACCAGCCTCGAAGAGTGCTTCGCCGCGCTCGACCCGTCCGGCGCCGGCATGAAGACGCTGCTCGCCGCGACGCCGTCGCTCGAACGGCAATCCGAGTTCGGAGGAAGATCCGGGAAGGAGACCTATGGCGGTGTCCTGAATGAGTACCTCCGGGCCCGCAGGAAGACGCTCGCGCTCACGGAAGACTATCTCTCCTTCCTGATCGAAAAGGCCGAGGAACGCGCCTTCCCCGAGGGAGACGCCGAGGAACGGGCGATCCGCCGGCAGGTCCTCCGGCAGTCCATCCAGGGCAAGGCCGAGCGCGTCTTCGACCTCTACGAGGCGCCGCGCGAGAGCTACCGTTCGTTCCTCGAACGGGTGCTGGCACGCGCGCTCGAACGGCGGGCGGCGCTCTGGGCCGACGCCGTCGAAGGAGGAGACGGAGAGAGGCCGGAGAAGCTCTGGAGAGACGTGGACGGCCTGCGACGCCCGTCGCCCGCGGCGAAACCGCGCAAGCCAAATCCCTTGCCGTTCCCAGCATCCTATCTCCGGAAGGAGCCGTTCCGGGGCATCATCCTCGATGCGATGGAACGGCGCTGCACCCCGCTCCAGCGTGCCGCGTTCACCGATCGGTACCTCCGACAGGAGTCCCTGAGCCTCGCCGAAATCGCCCGGAAGAACGGGAAGCGGGACCGGCGGAACATCTTCGTCCCGCTGAAACGGGCGGAACAAAAGGTCATGGAAGCCCTCGACGCTGCGCTCGAGACGGAATAAGGCAACCTTCTTAAAGCGCCCCGCGCTCTCGTCATGCATGAAATACAAGCTCGTCTGCTTCGACGTGGACGGCACCCTCATCTCGGACGAGGGCGGGAAGTACTGGGAACGTCTCCATGCGATGCTCGAGGGCGATCGGGGGAAGAATGTCCAGAAGGAACGTTCCAGTCTCTTCCGGGAAGGGAGGTTGAGCTACAAGGGCTGGGTCGATCTCGACGTCGGTGGCTTCAAGGATGGCGGTTTCACGAAGAAGGATTTTGAACGCGTCGCGCGGACGCACACGCTGCTGCCCGGCGCGCACGAGACGGTCCTCGAGCTGCACAGGCGCGGCTACAAGCTCGCGATCATCAGCGGCTCGCTCGGCATCCTCATCGACACCCTGTTCCCGGGCCATCCGTTCGACGACGTCTTCGTGAACGAGGTCTCGTTCGACGAGGAAGGAAGAATCAGTGGCTGGAAGGTGACGGTCTTCGACGTGGGGACGAAGCACAAGGCGCTCCACGCGATCTGCGCGCGCGAGGGCATCCGGATCGGGGAGACGGTCTTCGTCGGCGACGGCGAGAACGACATCGACATCCTCAAGGAAGCGGGGCTCGGCATCGCGTTCTGCCCGAAATCGAAGAAGGTCGAGGAAGCCGCGGACGTCGTGATCGGGAAGAAGGACCTGTGCGAGGTCCTCAAGCATCTCTGAACGTCAAGAAAATCTTTCGATCCGGAAGGATGCCTCACCGTCTGAGGGATTAGAAAATAAAAAGAGACGGAATGAACCTCCTCGGGCTGAAGCAAAGGGGCATTCTCTTCGTAAAGCCGGGGGGATGCCGCGGAGATTCTATTCTCCCTCCGGTCAGAGGTTTGGTCGGGCGCCCACGATAACGGCTCACGTCGTGTTCGCGCCAGGATTTTGCTCCGAGGCGCAAAGGGTTCCGGAGAACCCGTGCGCGGGAGCCGAGGCGACCGCGGCACCAACGAACGGCATGAGCGGTGCGGGAACGAAGCGGCCGCATTCCTCCCCGGGCTAAAACCACGAGATATTCACGAGATTAATGAAGAAAGGAGAGAAGAAGATCAGAAACGGGAAAAGAGGTTTTCTGCTCAGTCCACGTCATCGTCGAGGAGCTTGTCGCTGGAAATCTTGGAGAGCTCGGTGACGGACGGCTTGCCGCAGTACGGGCACTTCTCCGGCTTGATGTTCCTGCGCGTGAAGTTGTAGCCGCAGCTCGTGCACTTGTACCTCGTCACAGGACCGGCCGCCTCGTGCATCTCGCGCGACACGGCCGGTTTCGCCTGCTGCCTCGATTGGAACGATTCGCCCCTGCACGTCGGGCAGAGGAGCATCTTCCCGTCCTTGCCGTATTTCAACTGGCTCATCGGTACCTGCTGGCTGCACCGGCCGCACCGCATGATGATGTCGGCGTTCTCTCGCACCATGGTCTCACCTGTCCGCCTTACGGGCGCCGGAAGCACGAAGGAAACCGAGTATTTAAGCCTTGTTCCTTTAAAAGACGGGCGTCGGGGAGGCCGGCCGCGGGCCTTATGGCTGCCGGGAAGGCCGGAGAGAAGAAGGATAAGACGGGAAACGTTACGTCCGCCGGCAACGCGGAGATTCTATTCTCAGCCGCTCTTCGAGATCCCAATCCTCTGGTTCTTCGAACCAGCGTCTCCCTCCGGTCAGGGAACCGGTCGGGCGCTCACGATCATGCGGCCGCTCTGGCTTCCGCATGTTCGCGCCCGGATCCTGCGCCAAGGCGACGTCGGCGATGCCGTCGAGGGGCTCTTCGGCAAATGGAGCCGTCACCGGCCAGAGGGCGAGGCACGCGAGGAAGGGAGCGGAGCGCGACAGGGGGGATGGTTCCGAGGCCTCCGAGGAACCCGGGAGCGGAGCGACCATGCCCCCGGGAGAGGAGCGCTTTCGGGAGGAGAAGCGAACGCCGAGCAGCCGGTGACGACCACGAACGCGATTCGCCGAAGAGCCCCGTCGAGGTGAACCTTTAAAAATGTCCGTCCGCTCCCGGCCGGGATGGGCGGGATCAAGGGGCTAGTCATCAGCGGCGGGTTCGGCGAGCTCGTCGCGCGGCAGAAGACTGCGGAGGAGCTGGAGATCGGCGAGCTCCTCGTCGCTGAATCTTCTGAGTCGAAGACCCTGATGCAGGTGTACGACCTCTTCTACGGCAGCCAGGTGAGCGAGCAGAATCTCGAGCTGGTCAGCGGGATGCGGCTGGAGGAAGGATCGTCGCTCGAGTTCATGGATCCCACACTCAGGAACTACACGCTGGCGAAGCTCCAGAGCCTGATCTCGCTGCCGAGAATGAGCGACGGACAGGAAGGGGCGAAGGCAGAAGGGAAAAGACCGAGAAGCTCGAAGACCCTGCCCGGTTTCTTCAGCGAATTGCGGGAAGTGACGCCGAACGACCTCTCCTTCCTGACGAAGCCGAAGAACCCGCTCTTCCTCGGCAAGGACGGGAAGATGCTCCTCTGCCCGACGTGCAGGGGC
>DAHXMN010000082.1 GCA_027371725.1 Candidatus Woesearchaeota archaeon
TACACGGAGACGGTGGACGTCCCACTCACGGTGCAGGGCGCAGCAAGCGGCTCGCACGCGGGCTGGACGACGTGGATCATCCTCATCGTGGTAATCGGCGCCGTCGCCTGGTTCTGGATCGCGCGGAGAAGGCGCCGCGCGGACGCCAAACGGCGATGAGGGCCGCGATGAGCGGACCAGAGGGACCGGAGGATCGGACGGGGGGCGCGCGGCAATGCTGAAGGAATACTTCTGGCTCGCGCTCAACAGCCTGAAGAAGCGGCGGCTCCGCGCCTATCTCACGATGCTCGGCATCGTGATGGGCATCACCGCCGTCGTCGCGCTGATCAGCCTCGGCCAGGGGATGCAGTACGCGATCGAGCAGCAGTTCTTCCGCCTCGGCGCGGACAAGCTCACCATCCAGACGAAAGGCGTCGTCACCGGGCCGCCGGGCAGCAACAGCGACGTCATGCTCACGAAAGGCGACCTGCGCGTCGTGCAGCGCGCCCAGGGGGTGGCGCTCGCCACAGGCAGCCTCGTCGAGCCGATCACGGTGCGGTTCAACAGCAAGGACAAGTACCTCTACGTCACCACGCTGCCCAAGGACCAGAAGGAGCGCGACGTCGTCATCGCGACGAGGGACTACACGATCGTCCAGGGCAGGATGCTCAAGCCCGACGACCAGTACGCAGCCCTAGTCAGCCAGAGCTACATCGACAGCCCGAAGTTCGGCAGCAAGGCGCTCAGCCTCGGCGACAAGGTCCTCGTCCAGAACCAGTCCGTCGCGATCGTCGGCGTCTTCAAGAGCACGGGGAACCCTTTCACCGACATGTCTTTCGTCATGAACGAGGACCCGGTCCGGAAGCTCCTCGACATCCCTGACAAGTATGGCGTCATCGTCGCGCAGGTGAGCCCGGGCTACAACATCACCCTCGCCGCGCAGAACATCGAGAAGGACCTGCGCCGCTACCGGAACGTCAAGGCGGGCCAGGAGGATTTCGAGGTGCAGAGCTCGCAGGACCTCCTCAAGACATTCGGCACCGTCCTCTCCATCGTCACCGCCGTCCTCGTCGGGATCGCGGCGATCTCGCTCATCGTCGGCGGCGTCGGGATCATGAACACGATGTACACCGCCGTCCTCGAACGCCGCAGGGAGATTGGCGTGATGAAGGCGATCGGCGCGCGGAACAGCGACATCATGATCATCTTCCTCATCGAATCAGGGCTGCTCGGGCTGGTCGGCGGCGCGGTCGGCATCCTCATCGGCATGGGGCTGAGCAAGCTCGTCGAGGTCATCGCGAGATTGGCGCTCGGCACCACACTCATCCAGGCCCACTTCCCCTGGTACCTAATCCTGGGCGCGCTCCTCTTCAGCTTCGCGGCGGGCAGCCTCGCGGGCACGTTCCCTGCGCTCCAGGCCTCCCGCCTGCCGCCGGTGGAGGCGCTGCGCCAATGATCAAGGACTACTTCAAGATGGCGGTCGGCAGCCTGACGCACCGCAAGCTGCGCTCCTGGCTCACCATGATTGGCATCTTCATCGGCATCACCGCGGTCATCGCGATCATCAGCCTCGGCCAGGGGCTCCAGGCGGCGATCAACGACCAGTTCTCCTCGCTTGGCAGCGACAAGATCATCATCACGCCCGGAACGGGCGCCCTCGGAGGAGCGACCTCGGTCACGCTGACGGACAGCGACCGCAAGGTGATCGACCAGGCGCTCGGCGTCTACCGCAGCGTTGGCCTCAGCTACAAGAGCGTCAAGCTCTCCTTCAAGGACAACGTCGCCTACGGCCTCGCCATGGGCTACACGATTGAGGACGGCGGCGACCTCTGGGACGCGATGATGGGCGGCTACCTCTACGAGGGACGCCTCCTCCAGAAAGGCGACAACTTCAAGGTGTATCTCGGCTACGACTACACGCAGGACAACAAGGTCTTCCCGCACGGGCTCAAGCTCGGCGACAAGATCAGCATCAACGGCTACGACTTCCAGGTCGTCGGGTTCCAGAAGAGCCTCGGCAACTCGGGCGACGACCAGGCGATCCACATGACCGACACCGCCTACCAGCGCATCTTCGGCGAGAAGGTCCAGGACGATTACGCGGAGATCATCGTCCAGGCCGAACCGGGCGCCGACCCCTCGACGGTGGCGGACACGATCAAGAAGGACCTGCGGCGTCACCGCGGCGAGAAGGCCGGCGACGAGGACTTCACCATCCAGACCGCGCAGCAGCTCATGGACTCGTTCAATTCCATATTGCTCATCGTCCAGGTCGTCATCGTCGGCATCGCGGCGATCTCGCTCGTCGTCGGCGGCGTCGGGATCATGAACACGATGTACACCGCCGTGCTGGAGCGGACGACGGACATCGGCGTGATGAAGGCGATCGGCGCGCGGAACAGCGACATCATGATCATCTTCCTCATCGAGTCAGGATTATTGGGGCTGCTCGGCGGCCTGATCGGCGTCGTCGCCGGCCTCCTCATCGCGAAGCTCGTCGAGGTCTTCGGCACGCTCTACATCGGCACGCCCTACCTGAAGGCGTGGTGGTCGTGGGGCCTCATCCTCGGAGCCCTCGCGTTCAGCTTCATCGTGGGAGCGGCGTCCGGCGTCACGCCCGCCTGGCAGGCGAGCCGGCAGAAGCCCGTCGACTCGCTCAGGTACGAATAAAGACGCTTCTTTCTGCTTCATCGTCGCGGCCTAGTTGTTCTCACTCCGTTGCGAGGTTTTGTCGGCGGCTCAGGATTATGGCGCTGCGGCGCCATCTTCGCCGCCGTCAATCGTGCCAAGGCGACGATGAAGCGGGGGCTTGTTTTCAACGCCGATAAACACTTAAAAACCGTCCGTGTTTTCCGTCTCTCCATGCGCTGCAAGCTCTGCACCAAGCCGGCGGTCTACGCTCCTTTGCGGTTCTGCACGGAGCACTTCCTCGCGTACTACGAGAAGAAGGTCAGGCACTACTTCGAGAGCACGCACGTCAAGGATGTCAAGGTCCTCGTCGGCGTCTCCGGCGGCAAGGATTCGAGCGCGCTCGCCGACATCCTCGTCAGGATCAAGGACGACTTCAGTCTCAAACTCGGGCTCTTCACCATCGACCTCGGCATCCCTGACTATTCAGAGAAAGGACTGGAAAAAGTGAGAGAGTTGGGGAAATTGGAGAACGTTGAGCTGATAACGGAAAAACTCTCCGACCACGAGCATGTCATCCCCGAGTTCGCCGGCCCGGGACGGAAGCCGTGCGGCCCGTGCGGGACGATCAAGCGCCACCTCCTGAACAAGGCGGCCGTCGAGCACGGCTATGACTACATCGCCACCGGCCACAACCTGGACGACGAGGCCTCCCGCCTCCTGGGCAACGTCCTGCACTGGCAGGAGGACTATCTGGACAAGCAGGGGCCCAGCCTCCCCGCCTCGATCGAGGGGTTCGCCAAGAAGGTCAAACCGCTCTACCGGCTTTCCGAACGGGAGGTGGCCGCGTACTCCGTCCTGAACCGGATCGATTACATCG
>DAHXMN010000083.1 GCA_027371725.1 Candidatus Woesearchaeota archaeon
CCGGAGTCTCAGGTCGAACCTCCTGCGGGAAGAGAAGCAGGCGCGTCGCGGGGGCGCCCGTCCGGGGACGTTCCCGAGGCTCCGAGGAACCCGGGAACGGAGCGGCCGGGCAGCGCCACCGGAAAAAGAAGCGAGAGGTTCGAAGACGGTGACCCGAACGGAGCGAGACTTTCAACGCGGTCTCCTCCCGAAACGTTTATAAACGTCGCTGCTCCTGTCGGGGGAAAGAGAGGTGGGGCTGTTGGAATTCAAGGTTCCGAGGCAGCAGCAGGAGAACCTGGACAAGTACAGCGAGGAAGCGAAAGACCTCGCCTACGAGTTCTCGAAGCGGCTCCTCAAGGAGACGAAGGGGTTCGTCAAGGCGATCGTCCTCTTCGGCAGCGCCGCCCGCCGCAAGCAGAAGAGCAACGACATCGACCTCCTCGTCGTCATCGACGACCTCGACGTCCAGGTCACCCGGGAGCTGGTCGAGGGCTACCGGATCATCGTCACGAAGATCGTCTCCGAGGTGAGCGAGAAGCTCCACGTCACCACCTTGCGCTACACCTCGTTCTGGGAGTACGTCCGCGCCGGTGATCCGGTCGGCGTCAACATCCTCCGCGACGGCGTCCCGATCCTCGACACCGGGTTCTTCACGCCGCTGCAAAGATTGCTGTACACCGGCCGTATCCGGCCGTCCGCGGAGTCCATGTGGACCTACTACGGCCGCGCACCCATCACCATCCAGAACGCGAAAGGCCATTTACTGCAAGCGACGGTCGACCTGTACTGGGCGGTCATCGACTCCAGCCACGCTGCGTTGATGCGCGTCGGCGCCGTGCCGCCGAGCCCGGAGCACGTGCCCGACATGCTCGAGGAGAAGCTCGTGAAAGCGGGCCTGCTCGACAAGAAATACCCCGGCATCTGCCGCGAGTTCTACCACCTCAGCAAGAACATCATCCACCGCGAGCTCAAGGACGTGAGCGGCGAGCTCTTCGACCACTACCTCCGCCTGGCGAACGACCACGTCGAGACGATGCGCAAGATCGTCGAGAAAGAGTGATATCGACGGAGACCCTCTCCCTTCGTTTATTATTTATTATCTATGACCGTCCTTACTCCTATTATTTTCAGTCATACATCTATTAGTCGTATATCTATAACTAATAACTATCTATAAGAGAAATCACTCCATCGGGACTTCGCTCCAGAGCTTCCACTCGTTGCTCGGCGAGTACGCGCCGACGATGTAGTTGCTCGGCGCGCTGTAGCCGAAGTGGCCCTGGTGGAACTGGCTGAACGGCCGCGCGAACGGCGTGCCCGCCGCGTAGACGGGGCTGCCGAAGTGGCGCCACGCCCGCGGGAGCGCGGTCTGCGGGTTGAAGCTGCCCGGCTCGATGATGAAGTCCTTGATGCCCGCCTTCTCCATCTCCTTGACGAACTCGCGGATGGGTGCGTTCCCCTCGCCGGGCGTCAGGTGCTCGTCGTCCCAGCCGAGGTTGTCAGCGATGTGGATGTGGCCGACGATGCCCGCCTTGATCATCTCCTTCGTCTTGCCGATCGCCCACTCGTTGAACCGCTTGTTCCGCGAGTCCTCGCTCTCGCCGGGCTGGGCGACGAAGTGCTTCCGCCACAGGTTGAGGTGGCCGATGTCGATCGTGCTCTTGATGTGGTCCGCGGCTATCCTCTTCGCCTCCTCGGCGTCCTTGCCGCGCATCTGGACGAGCTCCTCCGCCATCTTCTTCCGCGATTCGGTGACGAGCTTGACCAGCTCGTCCGGGTGGCCGCCGAACATCTCCGCCTGCCAGTTCTCCGGCGCCACGTAGACCTTGTTCTTGAGGTGCTCCTTGTTCTTCTCGGTCTGCTCGTACGCGAAGATGCCTGCGCGCGCGATCCCCTCGGTGGACTTCTGCAGCCCGACGACGTCGACGGGCTTGATCCGTTTCAGCAGCTCCTCGCGCTCCTTCGCCTGCGCGTCCGCCGCGGCCGAGGCCTCGTGCGTGTAGCGCATCCTGTCCTGCAGCTCCTTCAGCTCGCGTTCCAGCATCTGCGGGATCGATTCGCTCTCGGAAGGGAGGAAGTGTGACGCCCTCGAATAGACTCCCCGCTGGGTCATGAGCTTCCATTTCTCGCTCTCCGGAAGCGATTGGTCGAGCTTCTTGTAGAACTCGAGCGCTTCGCGGACCTTCTTCGCGGACCAGGATTCCTCGTCATACCGTTGCCCGTGGAACAGCGAGGCGCCCTTCGCCTGCAGGATCGCGTTCTCCTGCTCGATGTGGACGAACATCTCCTCCGGGCGGCGTTGCTCGTTCGGGTGCTTCTCGTTCCACTTCTTCGTCTCCTCCTCGATCCGTTTCCAGTCGTAGTTCTCGACCTCGAACTTCGTGTTCTTCGAGTCCCAGAACGGCACGCGCTCGAAGAGCCGCTCCGCTTTCGTCTCGTCGATGTACCGGCCGTTGATGTCGACGAAGTCGTCCGCCTCGAGCGCGTCTCCCTTGTCGGGGTCGTACTTCCCCACCTTCTCCGGCGTGAGGTCCTTCGCGGTCTTGTACTCCGGACGGAAGAGCTCCTTGTCCTTCGTGATCGCGCTGACGAACTGGCCGGTCCGCTCGTCCACCAGGTAGAACGCGGCGCGGTCCTTCTCCTCCTCGTACGCGCGGAACTCGGCGTCGGGGTTCTTCTTGTCCATCCCCCTCCCCCAGACCTCGCTGATGGGGCGCTGCCATTCGCCCGTGTGGAAGACGACCGCCCCTCCGGTCGTCGCTTCGGCGGCGAACTCGATCGCCTTCTTCACCTCCTTGAGGTTGTTGTACCGCTCGGCGTCGTTGAAGCCGTGCTGCCCCAAGCCCGAGAACCCCTGCCGCGAGAACGTGGCGTGCGTCGTGGTCTGGACGTCCGCGACCTTGGCGAGCTCGCGCATCTCACGGCGTTCGACCGTGCCGTAGCTCTCCGGCGTCGGCGCCTGGCTGCTGCCCTTGCCCTGGCCGGGGAACTCGAGCTCGATGCGGGAGGCGCCCTCGCGGATCTTCGCGCTCAGCGCCTGGACCTGGTTCTGGAACGGGTTCGCGCTGGTGCCCAGCTCCTTCGGGCCGAGCCTCGTCGTCCACTCCGTGCCGTCCTCCATGGTGAGCGGCGGCAGCGGCTCCTCCTCGACGGGGTCGAACGTGTTGTCCAGCGCGTGGTAGTAGCCGGGATTGTTGAAGACGACCAACTGGTTCACCGCACTTCTTTTTTTCCGTGCTCGAGGACTCAGCCCTGCCGCTTCCGGCGCTCCTCGTCCTCCCGGTGATAATCGACGATGCCGTTTAAAACGTTTGCGATGCGCGCGAGATAGCCGTGCTCGTCGCCCTCGCGTTGCCGCAGCGTGTTCACCTGGTCCTGGAGCTTGTTGAACATGTAGCCCTCCTCGATGCGTCCCTGCTTCAGCTCTTCCGCCATCCACCGGACGTTCTGGTAGATGCTGCGCTCCTGCTCGACCACCCGCTCTTCGCTCG
>DAHXMN010000084.1 GCA_027371725.1 Candidatus Woesearchaeota archaeon
CGAACATGAGGGGGGAAAGAACGACTGGTCGTTTAAAACGTTTCTCTCCTCGAGCGCATCGCGGAGATTTGCTGCTCGTCCCTCGCAGCTTATAGCGAAAATGACCCTGCATGAATCGGGTCATTTTCTGGTCTTGCTCCAAGGCGATGTGCTCGTCGTCGAGAAGGAACGCTCTTCTGCCGTCTGCCTAGATCTCGAAGTCTGGCTTGCGGGGGAGGTTCGCGAAATCCTCCGGCCGGGGCTTCGGCTTCTGCCACTTGTAGCCTTCCTCGGGGAAGAAGGAGCGCGGCATCGGCCTGCTCGTCGCCATCTCGAAATACTCCTTGATCTCGTTCTCCTGGCGCTTCGCGAGGGTGCGGACCTTCTCCTCGTGCATCTCGAGCTCGTTGTTCAGCATCCGCTCGTAGAACCACCTGGTGAGCCTGCCGCCGTTCATCTTGCCGAGGAACGACTTCTCCCACCGGTTCTCAGGATCGAGCTGGACCCACCACCAGACGCGGAGCACGATGCCGAGCTTCTGGGTCTTGACCTTCTTCTCCTTGTACACGATCTCCGTGTCCTTGGCGCCGAAGTTCTGCCAGTCCATCTTGCACATGTACGAGAGGTACGGGTTGATGTCCTTGTAGGTGCGCCACCAGATCAGGTTCTCCTGGACGCCGTCCGGCCGCATGCGCTGGAGATAGAGGTCCTCGATGTTCCCGTCATTGCTCCCCCAGTGCTTGAACCCCTCCTTCGCGAACCACTTGTGGACGTGGATGTAGAGCTCGGAGAGCGTCACCATGCCGCCCTTCTCGACCTCGTAGTAGAGGACGAACCGGTCCTTCCACTTCGGTCCTTTCCCCGTGCGGAGGATGCCTGCCTGCGGGAGCTGCATGCCAGGCAACCAAGAAACCGTTTTTATAAAGGTATTGCCGGAGAAAGAGGCTTCGGCGTCATGGCCGCCTCGGCACGGTTTCCGACGGCGAGCACGGCCGGTTTTTGAGACTCGTGTTCGAAGAACGCGAGGATCAGGAGCGACGCGGAGCGGCGCGACTGAGGCCGTAGGATACGCGAGCCGCAGTCGCTAGCGCTCCCGCGCACGACTCCGTCGTTGCGTCGACGATCCGCCCGGACCGGAGGGAGAACAAATTCGCCGCGACGATGACGCTGTTCCCTGGCTGTCCCTAGTCGATGAACTCCTGCTTCCTGATCTTCTCGGGCAGGTAGACGTCGCTGATGAACGTGATGCCCCTCGACGACAAGGACTGGATCTCCACCTTCGCGCCCGCCTTCTTCATCAGCTTGAACTGGCGCTGCCACTCCGCGTGGTCCTTGAACCAGTCGTAGTTCGCCATCTGCTCCAAGCGCGCGAGGTCCTTGTCCGTCAGCTTGATGTAATGCCGTTCCAGCTTGTACTTCTCCACGTCATCAGACGTGACGCCCAGATACCGGACGTCGCTGATCGCGAGCTCGTCGCTCATGTGCGCCAGGGAGATCGAGCCGTACTTCAGCACGCTGTAGATGTAGATCCCCCACGGGTCGTTGTCCGTCAGGACGTAGATCGGGAGCTTGTGCTCCGTCGAGAGACGTTGCAGGAGCCGCCTCACGCCGCGCGTCGACTGGCCCTGCGAGGACATGATGATGCAGTTCTGCTTCGCCCAGAACTTGTCCTCGTGCAGCCTCTCCCACACGGCCGCCTTCTCCATGTACAGCACGTACTTCGCGCTCACCTTCCGGAACGTGATGCTCTCCACGTTGGACGGGATGGACCAGCCGCCCGAACCGAGCTTCGACCAGTCGATCGTGTCGCCCGCGTCCTCGATGACGACGTTCCCCGCGACCGAGCCCATCTTGTTCGCGTTGACATTGAGCTGCTCGCGCGTCAAGCCGGTCAGGATCTCCAGGTCCTCGATCGCCTTGTCGCTTTCCGTCTGCTCGTCCACGACGTTGATCTTCGTGTGCGGGATGGTACGCTTCGCCATGTAGAAGACGTCCCTGAGCGACGCATGCTTGTTGATGTCGAGGAGCGATTTCGCGATGGCCGCCACTTCCAGCGTCTGGAGGAACTTCTTCGCGTGCGCCACGTTGAAGAACGAGCGCTCCGATGTCTTGTCGCCGACGCCGAGCTTCTGCGTGTCCTCGTCGTACACCACGTTGGAGAGCGAGCGCACGGTCAGCTCGATCGTCGGGCTCTCGCCCGCTTTGATCTGCTGCGTGACGTGCTCGCCGATCGCGACGAGCTTCCCGGCAGGGCTGTCCGGCTCCGCTTTCTCCCTCCCTGCCGTCTTGTCGGTTTTCGCCATGAGCATCAGTCCCGTCAGTTCTTCTTCCCTTTCTCGGCCTTCTTCGGGGAAGGGCCCGAGCCATCCCTGCCGTCCTCTCCGTCGCCGGTCCCGTTCCCCTCTTCTCCGGAACCGTTGCCTTCCCCCGCCCCTTCATCCTCGTCCTTCCCTATCTTGGCCCACTCCTCGTCGTATTCGGTGTTGACGGCCTGCATGGTGTCGATCGTCTCCTGGATCCGTTCCTTCTTCACCATCATCTTGAGGCCTTCGACGAGCGCGTCCTCGTCCTCGCCGGTCAGCCGCTTCAGCGCGTTCGCCACCTCGGGGATGTACCGCTCGAAGATGTTCGCGCGCTCGAGCTGCAGATGCACCTTCGTCTTCTTGTGGACGTAGCGCTGGAGCTGCCGCCCCGCCTCCTGGAGCGCGAGCTTGATCTCCTTGCCGATGTCCTCGTAGTCGGCGATCGCCTCCTTGCTCTCAGAGGTGAACGGCACCCAGACCGAGGCGAGGTGCACGATGATCGTGAGCGGTCCCGTCGGCAGGTTGCTCCCGGACTGCTGGAGGCCGTACGCCTTCCAGTTCGTCGAGGAGACCGCTTTCGTCGTGGCGCACGCGCCCTGCTGGTAGAGGAGCGGCACCCGGTTCGCGAACCGCATCAGCTTCGCCTGCCGGTCCTTGGGCTGGTCGCCGCCGTACGCCAGCGCCACCTCGACCTGGAACGGATTCCCCTTGTAGACGACCGGATCCCTGGTGACGGCCGCGTAGAACTCCGCGTTCACCTCCTTCTTGAGGCCCTTCTCGAGGAGCTCCTGCGTGATCGGGCTGAGACAGTCCGTCGGCGGCGCCATGATCTTCGCTTCCTGGAACGCCTTGCCGATCCGCTCCGCATCCTCGCGGCTCACGTCCTGCGGCTTCGTCTTCGGGAGGATCCGCGCGTTCTCGCAGACCTCCTTCGCCACGGCCGGACTGACCCTGCTGAACTCGTTCTGGAGGAACTGCTGGAGCGTCGTGTACTGCGTGTCGTGGAGCATCGCCATCAGCGTGCCGAGCTCGGTGCCATGCGGGTGCGGCTTGATCTCCGTCGCCTGTTTCGGGAACTGTTCCGTGACGCGGGGGAAGATGAACTGCTCCGCCTTGGGGC
>DAHXMN010000085.1 GCA_027371725.1 Candidatus Woesearchaeota archaeon
CGAGTTCCGGAAGTATGTCATGCTCGTCACCGCCGACCACGGGAACGCGGAAGAGATGAGCGGCCAGTACCGGACGAGCCACACGCTGAACCACGTGCCGTTCATCGTGTTCGATTCCCTCGGCCGGTACGACGTCGACCGTACGATTGCGGACGGCAAGCTCGCCGACGTCGCGCCCACCGTCCTGAGGATCATGGGGCTGGAAGCGCCGCCGGAGATGACCGGCCGCGTCCTCGTCAAGGAGGGAGAGCGCTGAACGCCCCTCGTCCCCGTCCTTCTTTCGTCCGTTCTCTTTCCCTTTTTGTTGCTTTCACGGTCATTTCTTTTACGTCCGGCTCTTGTACCCTTATTAATCCCGTGGATACGCGAGCAGACATTCGGTCTGCGCGTACAGGGATTCTCCGGATTCCTTGCACTTCCGCCTTTAGCATCTGACTGCCCTCCGCAACGGAGTGCGGTCAGCCAGGCCGCGACGATGATGCTGGAACATGGCGACGACCCCCTTTCAGAAAATCCCCCACCCCTTCCCGGAACCTTTCCGCTTTTTCCCCGGAAAGGCTCTTTAACCTCTTCACATCTATATCCCTGGGAGATGAAGCCGATCACCATCATCTCCCTGATGCTCATGTCGACCTATCTCCCCTACATCAAGCGGTTCTACCAGACCAACATCGCGAACGGCGAGCTCTGGAAGCACAAGAGCGGCTACTTCGCGGCAGCGGTCATCGGCTACGTCGCGCTCCACACGATGTGCGGCTGCGCGCCGCCGAAGAGGATGGAGCCCGCCGCGACGCTCGAACGTTCCTACCTGTCGGACCGTTCCGTTCCTCTCGAGAACCGTCTCGTCGGAGAACTGGCCGAGGCATCCGGCGGCGCCGGCAGGCAGTTTCTAAATGATGTTCTCCGTTCACCGGTTCTTCGGCGGATGGGCTGCGCCCCCGAGACAGCCCTTCGATGCACAAGCAGTCATCACGGGGCTCGGTTGTCAATCTATCTGCACACCAATAACCCTCTGCGCGCAGCACGAAGCGATTTGACTACGAGCCCGCTTCACCTAAAACTATAAAAAGAGCCTGCTGTGCCCCTGCTCATCAGCCACTGGGCGGCGCGGATGTGGATCGGCGATGCTTGAACAGACTTTCCTCTTCATCTTCCTGCTGCTCCTCTCCGCCTTCTTCTCCTGCGCGGAGAGCGCAGTCCTCAGCGTCTCGAAGATGCGGCTCCAGCGGCTGCTGCGCCAGAAGCGCAGGAACGCGCAGCTCCTCGCCAGGCTCAAGGAGGACCCGCACAAGCTCCTCGAGACGATCCTCATCGGGAACAACCTCGCCAACATCGGCGCGGCCGCGCTCGCCACCGCCATGGCGATCAGCTATTTCGGGAACGCGGGCGTCGGCATCGCGACCGGCATCACCACGCTTTTCGTCCTCTTCTTCAGCGAGATCATCCCGAAATCGCTGGGCGTCAGCCACGCCTCCACCATCTCGCTCCTCTTCGCGCCGCCGCTCTACGCGCTCCAATGGCTCCTCACACCCGTCATCTTCCTCGTCGACAGGGCCGCGAAGGTCTTCACGCGGCTCTTCGGCGAGCCGGAACACGAGACCGTCACCGAAGAGGAGGTCCGCGAGGTCCTCCGCGCGAGCGAACACGACGGCCACCTCAAGACCCGGGAGCGCGAGATGATCCAGAACGTCCTGAAGCTCGACGACCGCTCCGCGGACGAGGCGATGACGCCTCGCCTGGACGTCTTCTGCCTCGAGATGCACCAGAAGGTCTCCGAGGCGATCGACACCATCATCGCCGAAGGCTATTCGCGCGTCCCGGTCTACGACACGCGGATGGACCAGATGCGCGGCGTCGTGATCGTGAAGGAGCTCCTCCTGGCGCTCAAGGAGGACAAGACCGCGGTGACGCTCGAGGAGGTGATGCAGCCGCTCCTCTTCGTCCCGGAGAACAAGAAGCTCGACGCGCTGCTCCGCGAGTTCCAGCGCCGGAAAGCCGCGATGGGCGTCGTCGTGGACGAGCACGGCCTCTTCATCGGCATCATCACCATCGAGGACATCCTCGAGGAGCTCGTCGGCGAGATCTATGATGAGAACGACGTCTCCGAGCTCGCGGAGGTGCAGAAGATGGACGGCCAGACCTACCTGATCTCAGGCAAGACCCTCATCGCCGAGCTGAACGAACGCCTCCGGTTCGTCCTCCCCGAGGAGGAGGACTACGACACCCTGGCAGGGTTCCTCATGGACCGGTTCGGCCGGATCCCGAAGCCGGGCGAGGAGCTGCGCGTCGGCAGCCTCCGGCTCGTCATCGAGAAGGTGACGCAGCACCGCATCGTCACGGTCCGCGCGATCGTCGAGCAGCCGCCTGCGAAGGAGCCCATGACCCGGGGGGAAATGCCCGGGAAGAGCGCCAAGAAACAGAAGCTGCGGAAGAAGCGATAGGGTCATCGTCGATCTTCAGAGATCGTCTCACCAGTCATTCAGACGGGTGTGCGGTCGCTTCCGGTTCCTGCACCGCTCACTCTGTTCGCCGGTGCTGCCTTGGAGCAAGACCCGACGGCGAACATGGCGTGAGCCATGATCGCGAGCCGTCGCCAATTCCTCGGACCGGAGGGAGATTAAACTCTCCGCAGCACACCGGCGGAGATGAGCTCTTATTTCCGTTTCTCGATCAGCGCCACGACGACGAAGGCGGCGCCGAGGGCGTCGTCGATAAGATCCTTGACGGTGTCCTGCCAGTAGCGGCAGAACGAGCGGAAGCACGTCGCCGGCAGGTCGCCCTGCAACGATCCTTTCAGGAGGCCGTCCACGAATTCCGCGACCTCGACGCCCAGCCCCAGCACGAGGACGATGCCCGCCGCCAGGAGGATCGCTTTCTTCCGGCCGCCGAGCCGCTCTTCGAGGTACGCCGCCAGGAGCAACGTCGCGGCGAACGCGGCCAAGAGGTGCTCGTACGTGTCGAACGTCACGCCCGCCAGGCTCCAGCCCCAGAAGCCGAAGACGGTTGCGGCGACGCTGAGGAGGATGACTATCTGGCTCGTGGCGATTGCTCCCGCGGACGGCCGCGAGCGCGCGGCGAGCCACCAGAAGAGCGTCACCATGCCCGCGTCGATGGCGAGGCCGGAGAACGAGGCGCGGCCCTGCGCCAGCGCGGCGAGGACGCCGATGAACGCGAGCGCAGCCACGATCCCGAACGAGACGTGAACCGCCGCCCGGCCGTCTTTCCGGCCTTCTTCGCCTCCTCGTCCCTTCTCCTTGTCCCTCATGGCTCTCCGGGACGGCCAGCCGGTTTTTAAATGCTCTTCTCCGTCGTGCTCCTCTCGTTCTGGCTCGGCGGCGAACTCACTTCGTGGTATTGCCTGCTGCTCGCGTCTCGCTGTGCTGATTGAGAGACCTCCTCCC
>DAHXMN010000086.1 GCA_027371725.1 Candidatus Woesearchaeota archaeon
GTGCGGTACGCGAGCAGCGGCGAGTACGATGGGAAGGAGTACGTCCTGGATGAACACGCTGCGCAAGTGCCGACCGATCAGTGATTCAACAAAAGATTTAAATATGGCTATTGATTCTGTAACTAATAATTCGTACACTTATTATATGCAGGGCGATATCCCATGGCGAAAGAAGACTACCCCTCGCTCGCGCTCCGGACGAACGTCCTCTCGCTCATCATCCTCAAGCTCACGAGAAAGGACCTGGCGGCGAGGATGCGGCAGCGGCGCGTCACGATCGGCGTCCCCGCATTCATCGTGCTGCGTCACCTGCAGCACAAGCCGACCACGATCCGCGAGCTGGGCGACCACATGATGCTCGCGCCAGCAACCCTGGTGCCGATCATCGACCGTCTGGAGCGGAAGGGGCTCGTGAAGCGCGGAACGGACACGGCCGACCGGCGACGCAACCCGATCTCGCTGACCGCCAAAGGGTCGACGCTCCTCGCGAGCCTCCCCCTCGTGGACAAAGGGAGCGCGCTCACCAGGACCCTCGAGAAGATGGGGCCGGGCAAGTCGCGGCAACTCGTGGCGTCGCTCGAGCACCTCGCGTCGATGCTCGTGGAAGGCGATGACGCCGCCCGCAGGACGCTGGAGATGCTCAATCACGAGACCGCCTGCGGGACGGTGGCCCGGTGAGCGGCACGAACATCATCGAGATCAAGGGACTGACGAAGCGCTTCGGCAGCTTCACCGCCGTCGACAAGATGAACCTCTCCGTCCGCGAGGGCGAGATCTTCGGCTTCCTCGGCCCCAACGGCGCCGGGAAGACGACGACGATCAGCATGCTCACCACGCTGATCACGCCGACGGAAGGCTCGGCCACGATCGCAGGCCATGACCTCCTCAAGGAGGGCATCAAGGTGCGCGAGGTGATCGGCGTCGTCCCGCAGTCCTTCGCGCTCTTCCCCGAGCTGACGGCGGCGGAGAACCTCTCCTACATCGGCAAGCTCTACGGCCTTCCCTCCTCGGTCGTCAAGGAGCGCTCCATCGAGCTCCTCCGGACCGTCTCGCTCTACGACCACCGCGACCGGATAGCGGGCGTCTTCTCCGGCGGGATGAAGCAACGCCTCTCGCTCGCGGCGAGCATCATGTCCAACCCGAAGATACTCTTCATGGACGAGCCGACGACGGGGCTGGACCCGCAGAGCCGGATCGCGATGCGCGAGCTGACGAAGCGGCTCAACAAGGCAGGCATGACGATCGTCTACACGACGCACGACATGGACGAGGCGGAGAAGATCTGCGACCGGATCACCATCATGGACAAGGGGCATATCATCGCCGACGGCACCAGCAAGGAGCTGAAGCAGAAGATCCTCCCCGGCAACCTCTTCGAGGTCGAGATCGAAGCGCCGACGAAGGAGATCGTCGCCGAACTGCGGCGTCTCCCGTTCGTCACGGCGGCCGAGCTCTCCGAGAACCTCATCATCATCACCGTGAAGCAGCGGAAGGGCACGTTCGAGCGGCTGAGCGACTTCTTCCGCCGCCAGGGTCACGAGATCATCGAGATCCGCTCGAAAGAGCCCTCCTTGGAGGAGGTCTTCATCCAGCTCACGAAGAAGGACCTGAGGGACTGAACGAGGGACTGGGGACGGCGAGGGGAAGCATGGCGGCGAAGACGCACGGGGAGGAACGGGCCGAGCACCGGAACAGCCGTCAGGCCGGCAACCGTGCCGGCAGGCCCGACCACCAGGAGAAGCTGCTCGACTTCCGGAAGATGCTCGCCATCATGGAGAAGAACTTCCGGGTCCTCGTCCGCGACAAGACGCGGCTGATCCCCCTCCTCCTCTTCCCGTTCTTCATGATCGTCATCTTCGGCTTCACCGCCGGGAACGCGCCGAAGCATATCCCGACGGCGATCGTGGCGTACGATTATTCGCCGCTCTCGCAGCAGTTCCAGCAGGCGATCGCGGACAGCCAGACCTTCTCCATCAACTACGCGGTGAGCACCGAAGGCGAGGCGAAGCGGCTCCTGGACGCGGGCAAGGTGCGTGTCATCATCATACTGCCGCCGCAGTTCCAGCAGACCGTCGACTCGGGCCAGCAGGCCAGCATCACCATCATCGTGGATGAGTCCGACTCCGCCGTGGCCGCCACGTCGACGCAGACGCTCAATCAGATCGTCGTCGCGGAAGGTGCGTCCATCAGCCGCCAGCGGCTCGCCCAGCTCCAGCTCTCCGTCGGCGAGGCGGCGCAGCGGCTCCAGGCCTACGGCGTCCAGCAGCAGGACGGGTACGGCGAGATCGCGAGCATCACTTCCGACGCGCTGGTCTCGCTCCAGCAGTCGAAACGGCTCACCGACAACGGGGCGAGGGCGCTCACCCTCTCCCTGACACCGCCGACGGTGTCGACGACGCCGTTCACGCCCTCCAACCAGTATGCCGTGGCGACGGGGAACAACACGATCAAGGTCGACAACCCGGCGGACGCGGCGACGAAGGCGCAGATCGCCATGCTCACGCAATCCTCCGCGTACGTCGGCTCCGCCTCCCGGGACATCCAAGCGGCCGTGGCGCTGGCGACGAAGGCTGACCGGGCGGCGCAGGCGCGCCAGGATCCGCGAGTGTACGCGCAGGATGTCCTCCTACCGATGCAGCGGATCCAGGTCTTCACCGCGTACGACGCGAACGGCCTCCTCCAGCCGCTCGTCTACGAGGAGAAACCCGCGTACGGCACCGGGAAACGGGCGATCGACTTCCTCATCCCCGCGATCATCGCGCTCGCCATCTTCCAGGGGGCGGTGATGGGCATGGGGCGCGCCGTGGCCGGAGAGAAGCGCGAGGGCTCACTCACAAGGGTCTTCCTCACGCCGACGTCGAACGCCACGATCATCTTCGGCACGCTCCTCTTCTACGTGATCTTCGAGCTCTTCCGCTCCTCGTTCCTCATCGCGCTCGCCATGGTCATCTTCAACGTGAAGATCGAGGGCAGCATCCTCGCCATCCTCGCCATCATGTTCATCTACGGCGGCGTCTCCACCGCGATCGGCATGATCCTCTCCAGCCTCGTCAAGACCGAGCAGCAGTACATGGCGATGTCCATGGTGGTCAGCATCCCGACGATGTTCCTCGCCGGCGTCTTCTTCCCGGTCCAGGCGATGCCGAAGCTCTTCCAGGGACTGGCGGCCTTCCTCCCCAATCGTCGGGGGACTTGACCCTCCAGCGAATGACTGACCGCCTATCCCCCGTATTCGGATCTAACACGTTCGTGCGGCGGTTCACGGTGTTGGCACGTACTGATTGGAGGTGATTCAAATCGATAGT
>DAHXMN010000087.1 GCA_027371725.1 Candidatus Woesearchaeota archaeon
AAGGGCTCTCGCCGGAAGAAGAGGCGGGAGGGGGGGAGGCGGAAGCCCCTCCCGATTCATGTCGGGCGGGGGGAGAAGGCCAAAGAGGGCGGGATGTTCGGCCACCAACCGGGCCACCTGGCCCTGAAAGAAGGCGACGGCGCCCCGACCCTTTATCACGCCAGAGTCGTCCCCGGAGAGAAGGCGGGCCAGGGCGGTCTGGTAAATATAGCGGCAGGGAATCATCACCACGGTCCGGTGAACCGCCCGGGTCAGGGCCACGTAAAGCAGCCGCATCATCTCCTGGGGATTGCCATCGGGCGCCTCCTCTTTTTCGTCGTCCTCGTCCTCCTCCTCGTCGGGACGCTCTGCCTCGCGCCCGTCCTCGCCGACAATCCGATCACGAGCCCGCTCACCAACCTCCAAGACGCGTTCAAGCAGGTCTTCGGCGGCTCGTCCGGCGGCACGTACGTCCTGCCGTGGTACCCGGTCCAGGACTGGGAGATCCAGGTCTGCACGCGCGGCCTCAGCACCAACCTCGCCTATGACCCGAAGGCGAACCGGATCGTGAGCTACAGCATCTCCTCCCCGATCTACACGGACACGGTCACCCTCCTCGCGAAGAGGATCGAGACCGGCAACCTGACCTATTACGAGGTCGGCTGGTACGTCCAGCCCTTCACGGGGAGCTTCAAGGTGAACGTCACGCTCCTCACGGACGCGGGCGAGACGTACACGCTCGCCAGCGGGACCGCGTCCCAGCAGACGGCGTTCGACGGCTACAAGGTGTTCCCCGTGCCGTGCGACCCCGCAATCTACAACGGCGCCTGCCTCCCGGTGAGCGGCAACTTCACCAAGGTGCGGCTCGACTGGAAGAGCGGCGGACAGGACCAGTACCTCCTCAGCAGGTTCGTGAAGGTCAACGAGACCAACCAGTGATCAGGATGAAAAAGACGGTGAGAACGACGGCGAGAAGCGGCAGGAATGAGACGATGCCGCGGGGAACGGATGGCTTCTGGCGGCGACAGCTCGGCCGCTACCTCGAGGCGTGGCGTTCCCCCTGGACGTGGCGCACCCTGCTCCACGTCGGCCTCGACCTATTGCTCATCGCCATCCTCCTCATGCTCCTCATGGTCAACACCGCGGCGTGGAACGCGGTCGCCGCGCCCCTCGCTCCCACGCTCCAGGCGGTGGCGCAGCTCGAGAGCGCGGGGAACGCGACGACGGCCGACCGGGTCGCGCTCCTCAACGCGTACAAGCCGGACGTCAACGGCGCCATCCTGAAAGGCGTGCTCGCGACCCTGGCGCTCGGCCTCGCCTTCGCCGCCGCGTACGCGATCGCCAAGACGAGGATATGGGCGTCTCTCCAGGAAAGCCCGTGGGCGTGGCGCCGCTACGGGAAGAACCTCCTCGCCACCGTCATAGCGGCGCTCCTCCTCTTCGGCGTCCCGTTCGGCATCCTCTACCTCAGCCCGACGGCGGCGGCCTACACGTTCTTCGTCCTCCTCGTCCTCGCGCTCCTCCTCCTGCCGCTCCTCTACGCCTCGACGCGGTGGCGTCCGCTCCTCTCATGGCGCCTCGCCGGCGACTACCTCCTCGTCGCGGCCGCCGAGCTCGTCACATGGCTCGTCGCCGTCAACCTCATCGCGCTCACGGTCTGGATCGACGAATGGCTGTACGCGGCGCTCTTCGCCGCGTGGACGCTCCTCTTCCTCGCGTGGGGCCGCGGCTACGTCGACGCGCTCGTCAGGGAAAGGACCGGAGGCGAAGCCGCATGAGCCGCCGGACCGACCGGAAGGGCCAGGTCGCGCTCTTCGTCCTCCTCGGCGTCGCGCTCCTCATCCTGATAGCAGTCTTCCTCCTCCTCAAGCCGCGCACGCAGCAGCAGCTGCCGAGCGATTTCCAGGCGGTGCAGGACCGGATCCAGGGCTGCCTCCGCGACACCACCCTGGACGCGCTCCAGCTCATGGCATCCCACGGCGGCTACCTCGATCCGCTCGACGTGAACGACACCGGACGGCAGCTCGTCCTCGATCCCCAGAAGCCGACGCAGTCCGACCTGCTCCGCCTCAACCCCGCGGACAACGAGAGCGCGATCCCCTACTACTACTACCTCGCGGGCAGCAACACGTGCCAGCTCTGCCTCCTCACCACGCTCACCCCGACGAAGGAGCACATGGAGCAGGACGCGGAGAAGTACGTGCTGGCGCACCTCCACCAGTGCTTCGCCTTCGACCAGCTCCCCGACTACCAGGTAACGGAAGGCGCGAAAGAGACCCTGGCCATCACCCTCAACAACGAGAGCGTCGAGATCAGTTACGACCATCCGTTCACGATCGCGCGCGGACAGCAGAGCGCGAAGCAGTCCCTCTTCACACAGCAGCTCCCCCTGCCGTACCTCCGCTACTACGAGGCCGCGGTCGCCATCACGCAGAAGGAGATCGACACCCAGTTCCTCGAGAACTACCTGATGTACCTCGTCACCTCGTACAGCGGCCTCGACCAGCCCCTGCCGCCGCTCGCGGGCTACGAGGAGAGCTTCACCCCGCACCTCTGGATCCTGTACAACGTCCAGCAGGAGTACCGGCAGCTCCTCTACAGCACGACGCCCAGCCTCCAGGTGATCGGCACCGAGGGCTGGACGCCGCCGCCGGCGGTGAACGACACCTACGTCCAGGGCTTCCTCAAGACGATGCAGCTCGACCTCCTCAACGGCACCAATCTCGGGCAGCAGCGTTTCAGGGTCAGCTTCCTCTCTCCGGACATGCCGATCTACCTCGACGTGAACCCGCGCGCGGGCCAGGTGATCCGGCCGCGGACCGAGAGCCAGGGCGGCATCTTCCTCATCCCGCCGCGGCAGCAGAACTACTACGACTTCTCCTACGACATCAGCGCGCCCTTCATCATCGAGATCCGGCAGGAGAACGCGCTCCCCGGCCGGGACTTCAGTTTCCTCTTCGCCCTCGAGGGGAACGTCCGCGAGAACAAGAACATGGCGCAATGGCTGCTGGGCCAGGGCACGATCCCGTGGAGCTACGACTTCGTCAAGTACAAGATCACTGATCCGGCGAGCAGCCTCCCCGCGAACGAGACGCCTCCTGTCGAGCCGTACCAGCACAACGACTCGCTCACGACACTCCTCTGCGACCCGACACAGGCGGTCGTCCCCGTCACCGCGAAAGTGTTCGACGGCCGCACCGGCCAGCCCCTCCCCAACGTGACGTTCAGCTACTCGTGCGGCCTCTACGCCACGTGCGACGTCGGACAGTCCGCGCCGGACGCGCAGAACATCTACGACCTCCTCGACGCCGAGCTTCCGCAG
>DAHXMN010000088.1 GCA_027371725.1 Candidatus Woesearchaeota archaeon
CCGAAGTAGCCGCCCATCATCCCGCCGCCGTACCCGCCCATCATGCCGTACGCCATCGTGTCACCCGTGTCAGTCCTCTGCGTTAATAAACCTTGAGGAAAAACGTGTTGACTGTGAAATGTAAAGGGGGACTGTAAAGGGGTTTAGTCGCCGCCCCACATCGGGCAGTTGCCGCCGAAGCCCCGGCCGTTGCCGCGACCGTACCCCCGGCCGCCCTGCGGACCGTTGCCGTCGCGCGCTCCGTAGCCCATCATGCCGGGGCCGAAGCCGTCCTCGACGTACTGCTGCTGCGCCTGCTGGAACGTCGCCTCGTCCTGCACCCGGGGCAGCATCGGCATCCCGGTCTCCTGCCGGAGCGCCTGCAGGTCGGCGAAGGTGCCGCTCTCCAGGACCTGTTCCACCTGGTCGTGGTACTGTCCGGGCGTGAAGTTCCCCGTATAGTTGGCGTACGCGCCGCCCGGGCCGCCGCCCCGCATCCCTCCATAGGCGAACGCGCCGACACCCGCAAGGATGAGGAGGCCGAGCGCCGCGCCCACGATCAATGCCGCTTTCTTCATGGTCTTCACCTCGGGGAAAGCTGTTCAGGGAACCGGCCGTTCCCGGCGACTGATGCCGTTCCTGGCCGCTCCCGCGGCTCTCCGCACAGCGTATCAAAAGATGAAACAGGCCGTAAACCTTCCGGTAACAGCCGACGAGAAAACCGTAACGGCGAGGATCGAGACGCGGACGAAGAACCTTGAGAGGATTCCGCGAAGGGAGGGCATCGCATGCATATCAAGCCGTCATAAACTTTAAATAGGGCGTTCCCGGATGGCGGGAAAGAAGAGGGAGCCAATGTTCTCGCTGAGCAAATCCACGCACAACCACGGCGGCCGCATCATCGAGAAATGGACGTTCGACGTCCGGAGCCCGCTCCTCTCCTCCGCGGCAGCCGTGGACATCGACGGCGACGGGAAGAAGGAGATCATCTTCGGCACCAAAGACGGCCGGGTCTTCTGCATCGACGAGCACGCGACGAAGAAGTGGGAGTACGACATCCAGGAGAAGGTGGACGAGGTCGAGTCATACTTCTATGACTCGGACCGGATCGAGTCCGTGCACGCCACCCCCACGATCCAGGACGTGGACGGCGACGGGAAGCCGGAGATCGTCTTCGGCACCGAGCTCGGCATCGTCTACTGCCTCGACGGCAGGGGGAAGCTCCTCTGGGAATACAAGACGAAAGGCGCGGTCCGCGGACGGATCATCGTCGACGACCTGGACAACGACGGCGGCAAGGAAGTGCTGTTCGGCACCACCGCCGGCCGGTTCGTCATCCTCGACCACAAGGGGAAAGAACGCTCTTCCCTCGAGATCGAGGGCGGCATCGAGAGCGAGCCCGCAGTCCATCACGGCAGGATCACCCAGGTCATCTTCGGCACCGAAGCCGGAGAATTACACAGCTACGACCCGCTCGGCAAGCGGCTCTGGCTCTTCAAGGCGAAGGGCGCGATCAAGGCGAAGCCCGTCTTCGGCAAGCTCACCGCTCCCGAGAACCTCGTCGTGGGCGACACGGCAGGCGTCCTCTACTGCCTCGACCTGGAGGGGAACGAGGAGTGGCGGTTCGTCACCGAGGGCGCGATCTACGGCCGCGCCACCCTGGCGGACCTGAACGACGACCGCGAGCTCGAGGTCGTCGCGGGGAGCTGCGACAACAAGGTCTACTGCCTCTCCGCGCGCGGCGAGAAGCTCTGGAGCTACGAGACGGACTTCTGGATCGTCTCCAGCCCGATCGTCACGGACATCGACGGCGACGGCCGGCTCGAGGTCGTCGTCGGCAGCTTCGACCACAACCTCTACGTCCTCGACGGCGAGGGCGCGTACAGCCTGGACTACATGCCCGGCCTTTCAGGGGTGGCGAACCAGGCGGGCCACTACACGGACATCCTCACCCAGGAGCCGGGCGACCACGTCGGCAAGCGGCTCTGGCAGATCAAGACGCAAGGCATGATCGTCGGCTGCGAGGAGCTGGAGAACGACAACATCATCGTCAACGTGAAGAGCGGCTTCGTCGAGGACTTGGGCCACACGAAGTGAACCGACACGCGTAACGTATCAAGCATCATCGTCGCCTTGGCACGATTTCCCGGCGCGAACATGGCGCCGCAACGCCATAATCGTGAGCGCCGGACAATCGCCCCGAGCTGAGCGAGGACAACTAGGCCGCGACGATGATGCGGAACGGCGTCCTCCCGAGGTAAGTTTTATAAACCCCGGTGGTTATGGTGACAGGAAAAAGAGGGTGAGCAGTGGCAGAGAAGGTCATCTCCGACAAGCACGCGATGCGCCGCATCAAGCTCCACATCCAGGGGCTCGACGAAAACATCCAGGGCGGCATCCCGGAAGGGCACGTCACCCTCGTCTCCGGCGCGGCAGGCACGATGAAGAGCAGCGTCTGCTTCAACGCGCTCTACCATGAAGCGGTCGCGGGCAAGAACGGCGTCTACATCTCGCTCGAACAATCCGCGGAGTCGCTCGTCAACCACATGATCAACATGGACTATGACGTGAGGAGGATAAACCTCATCATGGTCAAGGACCTCTCCGAACTCAAGACCAGGGTGGCGGAGCTCCAGGACAAGAGCCTCGGCAGCCTCATCGTCGTCGACATCGGCACGATCCGGAAGGAGATCCACGACGTCAACACGGACAACAACAAGAGCTGGCTCAACGTCATCAAGAACGTGATCCGGAAGATCCACGCGGAGGCGGGGTGCTCGCTCTTCGTCCTCGACTCCCTGTCGGCGCTGTACGTCCTCTCGCGGTTCGAGAACCCGCGCATCGAGCTCTTCTACATCTTCGAGTTCCTGCGCGATCTGCAGATCACGAGCTTCCTCATCAGCGAGATGCCGCTCGACGGCTCCAAATACAGCGAGTACGAGATCGAGGACTTCCTCGCCGACGGCATCATCATGATCCGGCTGACGCCGTTCCGCCGCCAGGTGGTGCGTGAGATCAGCGTGGTGAAGATGCGCGCCACAGCGTGCAACAACGACATCTTCTCCCTAGAATTCAGGAACGGCCAGTTCCAGGCGCTGTACGGCGGCCAGAACCCGCTGCTCTGAGACAAAGCGGCAGAAACCTGATTCGTCGAACAACATATATAGGACCTTCGCTTTTTCTCAAGCATGAAAGTGATCCTTGTCAGGCACGGCTCCACAGCGATGAACGAGGAAGGCATCATCATCGGCCATCTCGGACCCCGCTCTCGGCGATGGAGCGCGCGCGTCCGCTCTTAGGAGG
>DAHXMN010000089.1 GCA_027371725.1 Candidatus Woesearchaeota archaeon
CGCCCGGGTCTTGCGCCAAGGCGGCGAAGACGACCGAGAATGCTGGCGAAGAGACGAGAAAAGTAATGGCGGACATCACGAACGACGAGGATTGCTGTTCAGTCCCGTTGCGTCTCGTAGACGAAGCTGAAGAAGCCGAAGATGTAGAAGAAGAGGTTGATGGCGAGGAAGAGGAGGAGCCAGCACACGATGAAGAGGTCGCCCGGCGAGGAGTTCCGCACGGCCTCGGCGAAGAGCGAGACGGTCGTGACGAGGTAGTACTTCACCGTCGCGAGGAAGAAAGTGAGGGTGTACGCTCCGAAGAAGAGGATGCCGCCGAGGAAGAGGAGCGCCATCAGGTAGCCCTTGAGCCGCCGCCACGACCCCAGCAGGAGGAGCGCGGCGAACGATCCGAGGAGGATGCCCGCGTAGAGGAGCGGCTGCGCCGTCGCGATGGCGTGCGTCTGGAGGTCGACGCCGATGAGGCCGCCCGCGTCCAGCCCCTTCATCGAGAACGCGGGCGCGAGGAGGAAGGAAGCGACCGAGGCCAGGGAGAGCGCGACCGCCCACGCCGGCAACGAAGGGTGGTGCTTGCGTTCGTCCTCGTCGTCCGGCCGCGTCCGGATCCGGTAGGACTTGTACCAGATGTACGCCGGCAGTCCGAGCAGGACGAGGAGGCCGAGCGCGTTCAGCGCGTAGAGGAGCACGAAAGCGGCGTTCGCCTGCCACGACGCCCCGAAGGAGGAGAAGAGGTGGGCGTAGAGCGGGTCGTGGCCCGCGCCGAGCTGGCCGAAGTACATCTCGCCCCGCCAGCC
This sequence comes from Candidatus Woesearchaeota archaeon, assembly GCA_027371725.1. GTDB lineage: Archaea > Nanobdellota > Nanobdellia > Woesearchaeales > UBA525 > UBA153. The sequence goes on from DAHXMN010000089.1 coordinate 795, forward strand.
CGTCATGAACGGGAGGAGGTACGCGCCGATGTCCGTCAGCAAGTGGAAGACGAGCAGGCCGGAGAGTCCGAGCAGCACGGTCTTCCGGTCCTGGAACAGCTTGAAGAACCCCTTGATGAAGTCGTTGCCGAAGTTGCCGATCTGCAGGAGCAGGCCGCCCCTGTCGATCCCCTCGTGGCGCAGGCGATGGGAGCGGAGGAGCAGGAGGAGGTAGAAGGCGATGCCGATCATCGTCAGGGGAGCGTCCACCGCGATGGCGAGCCACTCGATGAAGAGGTTGAAGATCAGGACGAAGAACGCGGCCATCGCGAGGAGGACGGCGAGCGTCCGCAGAACGGTCTTCCGGCCGCCCGCCTCGCCGCTCTCGCCGAGGACGTGGAGGACGCTCCGCTCCGCCGCCCGGAATCGGAAGGCGGCGTAGACCGTGAGGCAGAGTATCAGGAGTCCACCGAGGATGAATCCCGCAGTCTCGATGACCGCCGCGTTCAGGACGAGGGTGTTGTAGAGCTGGAAGGTGAGGCCGTCGAGGCCGTACGGCTGGAGGAGCGCTCCCGCGGTCTGGTTGCCGGCGGTGAGGGCGAACGGGATGGCGGGGTTGATGAGGGTGATGTGCGTCGCGAGGGCGTTCGCGTACGAGGCGAGCGTGTCCGGGAAGATGTGGAGGACGGTGAAGGCGTTGTACGCCGCCTGCGAGACGTTGACGGGTATCGCGCCGGGTGCGTTCCCGGGGAAGAAGCTGACGTAGTCGAGGACGTGGTCGAGCATCCCTGCGCGGAGCGACTCCGCGAAGCCGACCACGGTCTTCAGGGAGAGGGCGAAGAACGCCGTGATTGCCGCGGCGTCCCAGAGCCGGTGGCGCTCGCCGAAGATGATCTCGCTCGGGCTCGCGCTGTAGAGCAGATAGACGACGAGCGCCCAGCTGATCACGTTCTTTATGTAGGTCCAGAACGGGCCGAGGAAATTGAAGAAGTCGAATATCTGGGACAGGATGATGGCGACGAGCACCGTCTCGTTGATCTTCCAGCCCAGGTACTTGTCCATGCGTCCCTCTCTTTCGTTGGTCACCGCCACGGACGTTTAAATAGTTGACCATTCAAGATGCTCTTCGGCGAATGGACTGCGCCGCGGTCGCTCGCTCTCGCTCGCTCTCGCGCACGGCCAGAGGCCGTTGCCCCGAGAGAGTCGGACGATAACACGGGCGATCATCACTGGACTCGGTCGCCCCGCCGTTTGCACCTCGATACTTGTCGGGGCGCAGCACGAAAGTGATCTGCCGAAGAGCCCATTCAGGAAAAACGGGGAGAGGAAGGTGAAAAAGAACTTTTCCGTCGTCCGAACATAACCGACCATAAGCAATATATAGGACCCTGCCACACTCGCCAGGAGATGGAGTCTTATGTTGCGGTTGCGGAGACCGCGCGCAAGAAGGCGGGGGTGGCGGACCACATCCTCACGCAGACCTATCCGATGGTCAAGGACCCGAAGCTGCTCGTCGCCGTCCTCCAGAACGCCTTCGAATCCGTGGAGGCGGGTATCGACGCCCTGCTCCTGCTCGAACGGGAGCGGAAGCGGATTCCGCCGGTGGCGGGCGATTTCACGGCGCGGTTCGCGGGATTCACGCGGCACGTCGCGCCGCTCTACGAGCTGCCGGACGGCTTCCTCCGCTTCGTGGCCGAGCTGCTCGAGACGGTGCGCGAGCACAAGCGCAGCCCCGTCGAGTTCGTCCGGAAGCAGCAGTACGTGATCTGCGACGACACCTACCGGCTGCGGACGCTGAACGAAGAGCAATTGAAGAAATACGTCCAGCGCGCCAAGGCGTTCGCCGCGCTGGTCGAGGAGAAGGTGACTGGACATGATGCAATCCCTGCATGACGCGGTCGAGGAGCTGAAGAGGGTCGACCACCTCATCTATGTGAGCCTGAAATACACCCGCACCGTGGACGTGATCATCAACATCCTCAACCGGATGGTGGACTGCTACGCGTTCCTCGTCGACGCGCTGATTAAGCACGCCGAGGAGCAGAAGCGCTGGGCGGGCGAGGTGCCCGGCAGCGCGATCGAGAAGGCGGATCTCGTCAAGGAGCTCTATAAGGACGACGTCACGATCCAGGACAACATCGACCTCTACCTGCTGCTGCGGAAGCTGCTCCGCGCGAAGAACGTCGAGCGGGAGAACGAGTACCGGAGGCACGTCACGATGAAGACGATCATCGACGGCCGCGAGGAGATCGTGAACATCGACATCATCACGAACTACTACCTCTTCCAGCGCGACTTCCTCCAGACCGTGCAGAAGATGCTCGGCGTCAAGCCAGAGGATCTCACCCGCGACGACAACCCGTACTTCTAGAACAGCAAAGAATCCTTTTCTCCCTTCTTTTCTTCCTTTCTTTGTTTTGTTTTGTTTTGTTTTGTTTTGTTTTGTTTTGTTTGTTTTGTTTGTTTTGTTTTTGTTTTGTTTTGTTTTCTTTTGTTTT
>DAHXMN010000008.1 GCA_027371725.1 Candidatus Woesearchaeota archaeon
GTCCTCTTCGGCCGCTGAAAGAGCGGCATCCCGGGCGCCCGTGAGGACGGCACATCCACAACAATTATAACTGCGGAGAGCTTCTCCCAGGGGATTCTCAGCGTGCGTGACGCGAGGTATGATGCTGACGGCAGGGAGAGGAAAAAATGAAGGGGAAAATGGGAGACCGTATGGAAACGAACCGGACGCGGAGCGAACGATGAAAAGGGCGCGTGAACCGAGGATAGGGACGATGCCGGCCGAGCGCGACGGCTTCCGCTTCAAGCGAGGCGTCAAGTACGTCTCCCTCGTCGGCGTGGCGGCCGCGCTCCTGACCGCGGCTTCCCTCGGCGACCGGCCGGTGGCGCGCCAGTACGAACCGCCCCCCCTGACGCCTCCCGTGGCCCCGCAGACGGCGTCCGCGACCGATGCCCCGTCGGAGTCGGAGCAGCGGTTCATCCTCAGCATGGTGCCGCCGGACGCGCTCCGGCGAGCGGCCGATCAGGGAGAGGCCGCCGGCTGGCCGGAGGAGTACGGGAGCCGGGTGCAGGAAACGAGGACGTTGATCCAGGAGGCGATCAGGGAGAACGGCTACCGCGGCGAGCGGGCGCGGACGCTCGACCTCTTCCTCACCGCGGTGGTGAAACAGGAGTCTGACTTCGACCCGTACGCGATCTCCTCCAGCGGCGCGGCCGGACTGTTCCAATTGATGCCGGCGACGGCGCAGGAGCATGGCATCCCCATCATCTACGGCGACCGGTGGCTGCAGCGCGACAGGAACGGCTCGCTCATGGTCGGCGGCCGATGGGCGCAACAGGCCTATGTCGGGTCGCTCGAGGCGGCGGTGAGGGGCGCGCTCCAGCAGGACCCTGCGTGGTCCGGATTCGCGTTCGACGGGCGGTTCAACCCGGAGATGAACGTCCAGGGAGGCGTGGAGAACTTCCTCGGCTATGTCGCCATCGTCCGGCAATACGTAAACGCCTCAGGCAGCAGCGGGTTCGAGACGGCGCTCCGGATCGCGGACATCGCCCACAACGCAGGCATCCTCTACGTGCAGCGGGCGCTGGACGGCGGGGCGCGGACCCCGAGGCAGGTGCTCGAGGAGATGGCGCACGACCCCCTGGTCAGCGATGCGATCGCCGACCAGGCGCGGACGCACGACGAGCTCGTGACGCAGTACTACGAACAGTACTGCGGGAAGCGGTAGGGGAGCGTTAACGGTTAGGGAGCGTTATCGGTTATCTTGCGCCGAGGCGGCGAAGGTCCCGTCCGCGAGAGTGTCCCCCAGAGATTCTTGCTACTGAGATTCTTGCTATTGAGATTCTTGCTACGCCGGCTTGAGGTCGAGGAGCGTGATCTCGTTCCGCGAGCCGAGGCGCATCGGCGGGCCCCAGGTGCTCGTCCCGGGCGAGACGTAGAGCTTCATCGCGCCGAAATCATAGAGGCCTTTCACGTTCTTGAAGGCGAGCCGGACGAGGAAGTTGAACGGGAAGAGCTGGCCGTCATGCGTGTGCCCCGATAGCTGGAGCGAGATGCCGTTCTGCCGCGCCTGCTCAGCCCCTTCAGGGACGTGGTAGAGGAGGATCGCGGGCCGGTTGCGGTCGATGGAGAGCGTCGGCAGCACCTTCTCGAGGCGCCGCTTGTCGTATGAATAGTCCACGCCGACGATCTGCAGCCCTCCGAAGTCCTCCTTCGAATCGCTCAGGATGCGTAGGTTCGTCGAGGAGAGGATGGCGAAGACGTCGTCCACGCCCTCATACTCTTCGTGGTTCCCGGTGACGTAGTACGCGGGCGCTTCCAGGCGATTCAGCTCGTCGAACATGCCCGGGTGCATGGGCGCGCTCCCGTCCACGAGGTCGCCGGTGACGAGGACCGCGTCCGCATTGAGCGCGTTCGTCGCCCGCACGATGCGCTTGAGGAAGGCCGAGTTCCGGATCGTGCCGTAATGGATGTCGCTCAACTGGACGAGGCGCGTCTCGCGCTGCAGCCCGGGGATCGGGATCTCGACGGACTTCACCGTGACGAAGAGGTTGTTGATGAGCGCGCCCAGGCTGAGGATCGCGACGAAGGCGAGAATGAAGAGGCCGCTCTCCCGTGCAGGCAGCGCCAGGAAGAGGCCGAGGACCTCGTACGCGACGACCGTGACGAAGAGGAAGAAGAGGACGCCCATCCAGATAGAGGCGAGGATGTAGAGCAGCCTGCTAAACCGGTTGGCGAGATACCGCTCGATCAGCTGCGCCACGGGGAAGGTGAGGGTGAGGAGGAGCGCCGCATAGAGGAACCTCGTCCGCGACAGGCCGAGCGTGCCGCCGAGGCGCGAGACGACGTAGTAGTTGATGAGGAGGTAGATGAGGGTGAAGACCGTGAAGAAGACCGCAAACTGCATCATCCGATGCACCGTCATCCCCTCCCGCTTGATCACCTTGCGCGATTCGGTCCGCGCCTGCGTGATCTTGGCGTCGAGGATCTCGCCGCCTTTCTTCGTGAGTTCCTTCGCGACCGTGAGCCGGTGACCGAGCCCCTTGCGCTTGCGGCCGTCTTTCCCTTTCCGGCCGCCGCGCCCTGCCTGCACGCCATCCGGGGCGTCGCGTGCGCCGCCTTCCCCGCCTCCTCTGCCTAGAGCCATTGCTGCAGCCTCTTCTGGATCTTCAGGTTCTTCAGGAGCCTGCTCCTGTGCTCCAGCGTCGACGTGACGTCGAAGCCGAAGGCGCGTTCGCAGTACTCCTTTACATATCTTCTCATCAGGTCGCGATCCCCGAAGACGAGGGGCTTGGCGGCCAGGGCTTTCCGCACCGCCTCCCGGACGACCCAGACGCCGAGAGGCGCGCTGTACTCCGTCGTGACGAACCTGAGGGCGAGGACGCCTGCCTGCCGCCCTTCCCGCCGCAGCCCTTCCAGGATGGAGAGGCGCGCCGCGTAGTAGCCGCCGACGGTCTGGTTCGCGTACTCGGTACGGCCGTTGTAGTTCTCGTAGTCGGTCTCCCACGCCACCTCCCCCCTCGTGCGGAGGAGCGGCACGTATCCCTCGAAGAGCTCGTAGCTCCAGAGGTCGTCGAAGAGCATGATGACATAGTTGTTGCCGAGGTAGCCGCCGATGTAGACGCGGCAGTCCGACTCCTGAAAGGTCTTGACCTCCGTGATCAGTTGCTTGCCGAGCGTGTCGTCCACGGCGGTGATGGACCAGCGCGTCGGGACGAGCTTCCGTTGCGGCTTGACGCCGAGGTCGCCGATGCTGAGCAGCCGGGTGAGCTTGTGCTCGTCCACGCCCTTCCGGAACAGCTTGACCAGGGCAGGCCCGCTCTTCAGGTCCGCGTCGTCCACCACCTTCTCGATCCGGCTGTCCACCTTGACGTTCTCCGTCAGCCGCGCCTGCTCGAGCCGGATGTTCGGGCCGTGGGGCTGCGCGTCCTGCTGGAACGTCGTGGCGAAGACGGGCTTCTTGGAGAGCCTGATCTCCATGTCCGCCGGCATCCTCGCCATCCCAATCTCCTGGCCCATCTCGAGGAGCTTCCCGGTCAATGACTTGACGTCGCTCTGGAAGGTCGAGTTGATCAGGCTGGTGCGCAGGTCGATGATCTCCAGGATCTGCTTGTTCTCCCGGCTCCACTTCAGCGGCTCGTCCTCCTCAGTGTACTGCTCGACGTTGAGGAACCCGACGTTCACCTTCGGGTAGCCGTAGTGGCCGACGAAGACGCTCGGGCTCTGGCCGACGTACTCCTGCTTCGCGTCCAGGTTCTTCAGCCGCAGCGTCCTCATCCGGAACGCGAGCGGGCAGTGGCGGTAGTCATGGTAGGCGCTCTTGCAGAAGATGCAATGTTGCTTGTACGGGAGCGGCGACGTCACGCCGACGAGGACGGGGGAGGGCTTTTTATGGTTTGTTGCGGGGAGACGGGTGCAGGATACGGGAAAATGATTACGGGAATCACGGCGACAGGCACCATAGCGACGGGGATCACCGTCGCCTTGGCAAGATTACCGGCGGCGAGCATGGCGCCGCAGCGCCATAATCGCGAGCCGCCGACAAGACCCCTGACCAGAGGGAGGGCGAGCAGGCCGCAACGGTGATTCCCGGAACAAAGATTCCGAGGCGACCCCGCGGAGCGGCCCGTCGCGAGGCGGAAGAGCCCACAAAACTTTAAAAGAGTCCTCTTCCCCACAGCGGCCATCAAGGAACATTCAGGAACATTCCCGAAGGTGATCACATGGCAGCGAAGAAGGAAACCAAGCCCGCGACGGAGCCCGCGAGCAAGTCCTCCCGCGACGAGCAGATCGGCTACCACAAGGGCAGCCTCGCAGTCCTCTCCAAGGAGCGCCAGGAGATGGGCCGGATCCTCGGCATCGTGGAGCAGCTGATGCAGATGCACGTCGCCGCGCTCAAGGAGATGGGCGTCGACCTCGAGGCCGAGGCGGAGAAGCTGATGGGCGAGGCCGCCCCGCTCGCCGCGCCGACGAAGGGGCCGACGAAGCCGAAGAACAAGCCGCCCATCGAGGACATCCTCTAGGACAAACGGTTTTTCTCTCCATCATCCTTATTCTTGCCGTGCGGATGTCGTCGTTGCCGCGGAGGTCTCGTCGCTCGTCCCTCGCAACGTATTGCGAAATCGGCGCTGCATGAATCGCGCCGATTTCTGAAATCGGTCCAAGGCGGCAATGACGACGACAGCCACGCTAAGAGAACGCTTCCCGCCTCATTCTATCTTGCAGGACTCGAGCCAGTCCTTCTCGTAGAGCTTCTCGGGGATGGCGTTGATGGCTTCCTTGCCTCCCTCGATGAGGTAGATGAAGGTGAGCTTCTTCCCGCCTTTGTTGATCTCGACGCTGATCAGCTTGTGGTTCTTGGTGGCGAGAAGGAGCATCGTCTTCACCTCTTTCTGGTTGATGATCCGGTTCGTGGTGAGGACGAGCCGTCGCTGGTAGGAGCCGACGCCCCTGCGCTCGAGGCGGAGGTCGTAGAGGACGACGAGCCAGACGATGACATAGACGATGCCGGCGATGAAGTACTGGCCCGTGCCGATGAGCAGGCCGAAGATGGCGAAGAGCCAGATGGCCGCCGCCGACATGAAGCCGAAGATCTTGTCGCTCGTCCGGATGAGCGCCCCGGCGCCGAGGAAGCCGATGCCGGTGATGATGGAGCCGAGGAGGGGGAGCGAGTTCCCGGGCGCGAGGATCGTGCCGGCGATGGCGAGGCTGCATGCGCCGACGGCGACGAAGGTGTAGGTGCCGAAGCCGACGGGCTTGTGGGCGCGCTGCCGCTCGATGCCGAAGAGGAAGGAGAAGAGGAACGTGGCGAGCAGCCGGAGGAGGATGACGTACGCTTCCATGCGTCAACTCCCGCAGAGGAAGGATATAAAGCTATTTGTGCGAGAAGAGACGTCGAGAACATCATCGCCGCCGCCCTTAGTCGCTAACGCTCCTAATCCTCGTGTTCTTCGAACACGGGTCTTAAGGGTGGGCGGTGAAGCGGAGAACGAAGCGGGTGCGGGGAGGGGATGCCCCCACAGGCGAGCACGAGGCTCGCCGTGGCAACGAAGACCCGTAGAGGGGCGGGTCTTCGTGCGCCGGAATCCTCAGGATTCCGGGCGTCCCGGTAGCGTTCCGCTACCGAGGACCTACGGGGAGGACCCGCACCATCGAGGAAAGAAGCGGAGAGCGAACCGGGCGCGGCGATGATGTCAACGAGACCGGTGGAGACTGAGGAGGAGGTCGGAGTAGCTGCAACTCAGGAGGTCATCCTCCTTGACGTCGAATTCCTTGAGGTAGTGGTCGCACTGCTCGCGGAGCCGCGCCAACCCGATGGTGCCGTCCCGGTCGATCGCCTCGATCTCGATGAAGCCGCCGAGGCCCTCGACCAGGTCGATATGGAACTTGACGTTCCCGACGAAGTAGATCTCGCGGCGCTTGTCGACGACCACCTTGACAGGAAGGACCTTGCCGAGGAGCTCCTTGATACCGGAATCAGGCCGCTGCGGGACGAGGATGACCCTGCTGTGCTTCGGCCCTTCCGTGTCTTCCCGCTCATAATAGATCAGGTTGTTCTCGATGCTCCCTTCCCGGAGCTTGAGCCGTCCCGTCGAGACTTCATAATAGGTGTCTATCTGGCGGTCTGTCCCCTTGAAGTCCGCGCCGTGCCCTCGAAGATAACGGCGCACCGCGTCAGGGTCGGGGTGGCGCGCCTTGATCTCGATGTTGTCGACCATTCTTCAGCCTCAGAACCGTTCCTTGTTGACCTTGAGTTGGAAGCCGAGGTAATGGGCCGCCGCGCTGATTGCGCCGCTCAGCACGACGAGATAGAGCGCGGCCGGCAGGCCGGGCCAGAAGACCGGGAAGGAGAGGAGGAACGCGCCGACCGCGTAGTCTATCTGGTCGAACGGCGCCCAGTTGCCGCCCGGCTTGATGGTGATGCGCCGCTTGAAGAACGACTTGACGAGGTCGCCGAGGAGCGCGCCCGCTCCCAGGAGGAAGCCGAGCCACCAGGGGAGCATTGCGTACGGGACGAGCGGCGCGATCGAAACGTAGCGCTGCTGGACGAGGAAGACGATGCCGGCGAGGAGGATGCCGCCGATGAGCCCGCGCCATGTCTTGTGGTCGCCGAAGAGCCGTCTCTTGCCCCAGTCCCTGCCGAGGTCGACCGGCGCGTTCCACGTCCCTAGGAGCGGGAGCTTCGCCAGCAGGGGCGGCGAACCGTTCGCCACGTAGACCGGCAGGAAGTACCAGACGAGCTGCAGGAGGTAGGTCCAGTCCATGGTGCATCGCGCGCTTGACAGTGATGGTCGTTCGTAGTTATAACATGATTGAACCGGTCATAAAAAAGTTACTCATAAAAAAAAAAAAAAAACGGTCATAAGCAAAGGGCCGTAATGAAAATCGTCATGATGGAAATCGTCGAAAAACCATCGCGAGGAGTGACGGCCGTCAAGGCTTCTGTATCCGGAGGTCGCTCACCATGAGAGCGGCCAGCGCGGCCATGACGAGGGCCTGCAGCCACGCCGCGAGTCCGAGGAACGACGAGGCGAGGAGGAGGAAGGCGGCCGCGGGTATCGGGACGCCGAGGAAGTAGCCCTTCTCGCCGGCGGCGGCGAGGAGGTTGAACCTCGCCAGACGGAGCGCGCCCGCGACCGCGTACACCGCGGCGGCCGCGAGGATGAGGACGCCGAAGCCGTAGAGCTGGAGCAGGATGATGCTCGGCGCGACGCCGAAGCTCACCATGTCGGCGAGTGAGTCGAGCTCGCGTCCGAGAGCGTGCTCCTGCTTGAGGAGCCGGGCGACTTTGCCGTCGAGGAAGTCGAACGCCATGGCCGCCGCGACGAGGATGGTCGCGAGCGTGGTGCGACCGAGCATCGCCTCGTACGTCGCGAAGACGCCCGCCACCAGGTTCAGGGCCGTGACGACGTCGGCGAAACCGATGTCCCACGGGGGGGCTTCGGGAGGAGCTTTCCGGGCAGGTCCCTGCGCGAGTCTCATGAGAACACCCCGATGACGGTCTCGCCGTCGATCACCGTGTCGCCCGGCTTCGCGCGGACGCGCGCCCGTTCCGGGAGGACGAGCGCGACCTGACTGCCGAGGTCGATGAACCCGATGGTCGCTCCCCTCTTGACGCGTTTGCCTGGCGCGACATAGCTGTGGATGCGGCGCGCGAGGTAGCCCGCGATCTGGACCACCTTCACCTTGCCATGAGCCGTCGTGAGGAGGATCTCGTTCTTCTCGTTCTCCAGCGCGAGCAGTTTTTCAGGCTCTTTCACCGCGTTGAGGAACTTCCCCGGCGTGCGGATCGACGAGACGACCGTGCCTTCGACGGGCGCTCGTTGGTAGTGGACGTTCAAGGGGGTCATGACGATGAGGACGAACCATCCTTTCTTGTCCACGTCCTTGCAGAGGATGCCCGCACGCCCTTTGTTCCATTTCCGCGCCGTCACGGACGCGGCTTTCGTCGTGTCGAAGCGCTCGACGACGACGACGGTGCCATTCGCCGGACTGAGGATGAGCGCGGGGTCTTTCGGCCCGTGCCGGACGGGATCGCGGCTGAACCAGAGCTTCCGGAAGAGGTAGAAGAGGACGATGAGCGCGAGGACTATGAGGAGGAGCGTGCCGAAGAGGATTGCGAGGAAGGAAGCGAGCGTCATCGTTGCCTCCCGGACAAGCGCTGGAGGAGCTCGAGCACGCGCTTCCCGGATGCTTTGCCGCGGAGCTGCGCCATCGCCTCGCCCATGAGGCCGTTGAGCGGCGCGTCCGGGTGGGCTTCCAGGACGGCTTTGACGACGTTCTCGATCTCGCTGTCGTCGGCTGCCTGGAACTTCGCGTACTGCGGCGGTCTCCCGTCCGCGACGTCGACGAGGAGCTCGATGACCGCTTCCTTCGGGATCCTTCCCTTATCCGCTTCTTCCAGGATTTCCCGCACTTCTCGTTCGTGCTCTTCCAACACCAATCCCTTGTCGTATCGTTTCCTGATCTCCTTCGGCGCGTCGAGGATCGTCGTGGAGAGGAACAGGGGAGCCAGGTTCGGATAGGATTTGACGTACTCGTCGAACGGCCAGCCTTCCCGCAGGAGCTCTTTCGCGTGGCTCGCGGGAATCCTGTACTGACGGATGAGGTCCGCCTCCTGCTCCTTGAGGAGCTTGGGAACGGGGACGTCTGCCGGCACCGGGACGCGGCGCAGGTCGGTCTCGGGGTACATCCGCGCCGCTCCCGGCATCGGCCGGAGGAAGGTCGTGGTGGCGTCGTCGTTCGCCTTCCGCACCTCGCCCGGGATGCCGTGCAGCAACCGTTCGATGCGCGGGAGGAGGAGGAACGCCAAGAGGTCATCGATCCGCTCCCGTCCGCCGAGGAAAAAGAGGAGGGCGTCGCCCTTCTTCGCTTTCAGCGCCGCCTTCGCTTCCGCGATCTCGATCTCGGAGAACTTGTACTTGCCGCGCAGGTCCTCGTCCGTGTGGATGAGGCCGCCGAAGCCGAACGCCTTCGCGTAGCCGGCCAGCTCGGTGCCGAGGCGGTACCCGGGGAAGAGCTCTTTCCCGAGGAGGCCGTCGAAGCCGGGCAGCTTCACCGCGACGAACGATTGGCCGGCGGCGATGCCGTTCTTGACGAAACCGCAGCCGGTGCCCTTGAAGGCCTTCGAGACGTCATGAGGAGGGGAGAGGATGATGGAGCGGGTCTTCCCGTCCTCCATTCTTTTTTCCAGTTCTTCTTTTATCCCCAGCAATCCCTTCTGCCGGAGCGCTTCGTTCCGGACGAGATCCGCGATGAGCCGCAGGTCCTGCGCGCCCTTGATCTCGACCCGTGCGCCGCCGGCGATGCTGACGTTGAGGTCTTGCCTGATCGTGCCCAGTCCCCGTTTGCACTTCCCCGTACTGCGGAGGACCATGCCGATCTCCGCCGCCGTCCGTTGCGCCTGCTCCGGCGAGGTGATGTCCGGCTCGGTGGCGATCTCGACGAGCGGGATGCCGAGCCGGCTGAGGTTATAGATGTCCTCGTCCTGCTGGCGCGCGACGATCCGGCACGCGTCCTCCTCGAGGCAGATGGTCTGGATCCTGACCGGCTCGTCCGGGAGTTCTCCTCCGAGGGCGACGAGCGCCGTCCGTTGGAACCCGGAGGTGTTGCTGCCGTCCACCACCGTTTTACGCATCACCATCACTTCGTCGAGGAACTGGCTCTTGAGGAGCTTCGCCGCCTGGACCGTGGCTTCGAGGGCCGCGGCGTTCATCGGGTGCGGCGGCTCCTCGTCCAGCTCGACGAGGCAGCAATTGTCATGGTAGCCCTGGTAGCGGAACCGCTTCGCCTTCGCCTGCTCGTGCTTCGCGGCGGCGTCGACCTCGCCGGTCTCGCCCGCGCTCGCGCGCAAGTAACGGGTCACTTCGAAGTCGGGCGTACCTTCCTTCAGGAGGGAGGGGCAGCGGCAGAAGAGCTTGCCCGTGTCGAGCTGCTGGTGGATCTCGAGGCCGCACTTCAGGCCGAGCGCGGCGACGCTGCCAGCCGTCCCAGGATCGGTCTTACCCCCCTTCTGCTCCATGGACGGCCAGAGAGGAGGACGGTTTAAAAGTTTTGCGTGATGCGACCGCGTTGGAAGTGGACGTTGCCGGCCAAAGGGCGACCCGTGACGAGAAACGAAGCCGAGGAGGAGAGGGGGCGCCCCCACAGGCGAGCACGAGGCTCGCCGTGGTTCTCAGGAACGGGGTTCCTGGAACCTCGGGACGGCGCCCAGTGGTTCCGGTTAGCGTCCCGCTACCGAGAGCCTACCGGGGATCTCCGGGGCGGCGAAGAACGAAGCGAGACGGGTCGCAACCGGCAACGCGAGCGGATGAGAGACTTTCAACGCGGTCGCGATGCGCCGTCTTCCTCCGTCGTCCGGGAACCCAAAAACCTTTTAAACGGCCTCGGACTACGCCACCGTCGAGGGGAACGCCGCGAGGCGCGGCGGCAAGGCAGGTGGTCCCATGACGACGAACGCTCCGGAAGTGAAGCTCAAGGTGGCGGAAGCCATCCAGGACGACGTGAACAAGGGCATCGTCAGGTTAGATTCCAGCTATATGCGGGAGATGGATATCCGGCCTGGCAACATCGTCGAGATCAAGGGCGAACGGTCGACGGTCGCGATCGCCGATAGGTCGTTGCCGGGCGACATCGGCCTCAACATCATCCGGATGGACGGCCTCATCCGGCGGAACGCGCACACCACGATCGGCGAGCAGGTCAAGGTGCGCAAGGCGGAGGTGCACGAGGCGAAGAAGGTGACCATCGCTCCCGCGCGCTCGGGCATCATGATCCGCGCGAACCCGCAGATCTTCAAGCGCGGCCTCCTCGGGCGGGCGGTCATCAAGGGCGACATCGTCGGCCTCGGCGGCACCAAGCGTCGGCGGAGCGCGATGAGCGACAACCCGTTCTTCAACGACATGGACGTCTTCAGCGACATGATCAACGAGTTCAACTTCGGCCTCGGCGACATCAAGTTCGTCGTCACGGACGTGCAGCCTGCGAAGAAGGCCGTGCTGATCACCGACGGCACGGACGTCATCTTCAACCCCGAGGCGGTGGACCTCGCCGAGGAGGAGAAGGGGATCGACGTCAGCTACGAGGACATCGGCGGCCTCGACGACGAAGTGGCGAAGGTGCGCGAGATGGTTGAGCTGCCGCTCAAGCATCCCGAGATCTTCGAGCGGCTCGGCATCGAGCCGCCGAAAGGCGTGCTGCTGCACGGCCCGCCCGGCACCGGCAAGACGCTGCTGGCGAAAGCGGTGGCGAACGAGACGCACAGCAACTTCATCCTGATCAACGGGCCGGAGATCATGTCCAAGTATTACGGCCAGTCGGAAGAGAATCTGCGGAAGAAGTTCGAGGAGGCGGAGAAGAACGCGCCGAGCATCATCTTCATCGACGAAATAGACGCGATCGCGTCCAAGAGGGAGGAGTCCAAGGGCGAGGTCGAACGGCGCGTCGTAGCCCAATTGCTGGCGATCATGGACGGACTGAAGTCCAGGGGGAAAGTGGTCGTCATCGCCGCGACCAACATCCCTAATTCCCTGGACCCCGCGCTGCGCCGGCCGGGCCGTTTCGACCGCGAGATCGAGATCGGCGTGCCGGGCGTCGCCGGACGGCTGAACATCCTCAAGATCCACACGCGCAACATGCCGCTCGACAAGGACGTCGACCTCAAACGCCTCTCCGAAGTGACGCACGGCTTCGTCGGCGCGGACCTCTCCTCGCTCGCGAAGGAGGCTGCGATGATCGTCCTGCGGCGCGTGCTGCCGGACATCCACCTCAAGGAGGACGAGGAGATCCCGAAGGAGGTCCTCGAAAAGCTGTTCATCCATCAGCAGGATTTCATCGACGCCCTCAAGGTGGTGCGCCCGAGCGCGATGCGGGAAGTGCTGATCCAGATCCCCGACGTGAAATGGGACGACGTCGGCGGCCTCGACGAGGTGAAGCAGGAGCTGAAGGAGGCGGTCGAGTGGCCGCTGAAGCACAAGGAGGCGTTCAGGCGGCTGGGCGTCAAGCCGCCCAAGGGGGTGCTGATGTACGGGCCGCCCGGCACCGGAAAGACGCTCCTCGCGAAGGCGGTGGCGCACGAGACCGAGGCGAACTTCATCCTCGTCAAGGGGCCGGAGATGCTCTCCAAGTGGGTCGGCGAGTCCGAGAAGGCCGTCAGGAAGATCTTCGAGAAGGCGCGCCAGACCGCGCCCACCATCATCTTCTTCGACGAGATGGACGCGATCGCCCCCCGGAGAGGCGCAAGCGACGGGACGGACAGCCACGTGACGGAACGGGTCGTCAACCAGCTGCTGACCGAGATGGACGGCTTGCAGGACCTGAACGACGTGGTCATCATCGCGGCGACGAACAGGCCCGACATCATTGACACTGCGCTCTTGCGGCCGGGCCGGTTCGACCGGATCGTCTACGTGCCCGTCCCCGATAAGAAGACGCGGAAGCAGGTCTTCGGGATCCACACGAAAGGCATGGCGCTGGACAAGGACGTCAAGCTCGATGCGCTCGTCGACAAGACCGAAGGGTACGTCGGCGCGGACATCGAAGCCATTTGCAGGGAAGCCGCGATCCTCGCCCTCCGCAAGGACATGAAGGTGAAGACGGTCAGGATGGAGTTCTTCGAGGAAGCCCTCCTCAAGGTGCGACCCTCGACGACGAAAGAGATCGAGGACGCGTACAAGGAGCTCGAGAACCACTTCCGGAGCGCGCAAGGCGCCCGCTTCAAGGAAGAGAAGCCGAGCTACTACGGGTAAAACCTGTTTTTTCCATCTTCTCTGCAAGAGGTCGTTCTCGCCCGGAGTCCGTCCGGTTTTTCTCAGCGAGGAGTTATGAACCGGTTCTTCTTCGTTCTCAGCATGGACGATGAGAAGGAGTGGACGGTGAGCATCATCGCGCTCAGGGACGGAGAACGCATCAAGTACAAGGTGACGAGACGGTTGCCCGCGTTGCACGTCGCCGAGACGAAGGTGTTCTCCTCGAAGGCTACTGCGAAGCGGCAGTTTGAAGCGTGGCTGCGAGCGCGGTCCGCAGGCGCCTGACCAGTTCGGGCTGGCCGTAACTATAGACGTCCGGCACGTCGAGGGAGAGTATCCGCTTCTGCAGGTAGAGCTTCGGGAACCGCTTCGAGAGCTCCGTCCGCTGCGCATCCTCCATGACGAGGACGAGGTCCGCCCACGCGAGCTGCCGCTCGGTGACGGGGCGGTCGCTGTAGAGCCCCGCGTACGCCGTCTCGAACTCCTTCGCGAAGAGCTCGGCCGCCGTCCGGCTCCGGTGCCGCCCCTGGTTGCAGACGAAGAGGACCTTCACAGCCCGTGAAAAGACGCGGGGATTCATAAAAGTAGCGGCGGGGGAGCCACAGGCGACGCACTTCCTGCTCGGACGTCCCGCCCGCCCCAAAGAAGAGAAGCCGAGCTACTACGGGTAAGCGGTTTGTTCTCTACTTAATGGTTCAAAATGTTCTTATTCAAAGAATAAAAAAATATTCTCTTTGAAATTTTAAAAACCAAATGGGCTCTTGGGTCGTTTCCCGCCGCCCATGAACTCTGCGTAAGGATCGTATTCTTTGCGACGAGAGGTTTTCTTTTTTGTGGTTGTTGTCTTCTTAGTTACTGGTTTCTTAGGACTCTTTGAGGGCAGCTTCTCCCCCCGTTTGTGAACTTTTCTGTGACAACCAGGACACAATCCCACACAGTTTTTGTCATTGGTCTTTCCCCCTTTCGACCATTCTTTTAAGTGATGAAACTCCATTATGTCTATGTCTGTTGGCTGATGACAAGAGTAGCATTTGCCCCCTTGTTCAGTATAGATTCTCTTTTGTCCGCCAACACCCAAGGTTCTTTTTGCATCTCTCGAGGATTCGTTAGGCAGATATATTCCAAAAGGATTTTTTGATATGGGGTTACCGAATATGTCCTTGGCCATTTGACCACCCAGTCAATTATAAGACCGAGATGAACTGATTCTTATGTTTATCGAAAAAGAAGGAAGAAATCAAAACTCGTTTACAGCATCTTCGCCAGGTCGATCATCCTGCAGCTGTAGCCCCATTCGTTGTCGTACCAGCCGAAGACCTTGACGAAGCGGCCGCCGATCACCTTGGTGAGGGTCGCGTCGAAGATGCAGCTGTGCCGGTCGCCGACGATGTCGTGGCTGACGATGGGCTCGTCGTTGTAGCGGATGATGCCGTTGAGGTGGTACGCCGCCGCCTCGTGGAAGAGCCAGTTCAGCTCGTCCTTGGTGACGTCGCGGCCGAGCTCGCAGACGAAGTCGGTGATGCTTCCGTCGGGGACCGGCACCCGGATGGAGAAGCCGTCCAGCCGTCCTTTCAACTCAGGGATGACGAGCGCGACGGCCTTCGCCGCCCCGGTCGTGGTGGGCACGATGTTCGCCGATGCCGTCCGTCCGCGGCGCGGGTCCTTGTGCGGCGCGTCGACGATGTGCTGGTCGGCGGTGAAGGCGTGCACGGTCGTCATGAAGCCGCGGACGACGCCGTAGTTGTCGTTCAGCACCTTCACCATCGGCGCCAGGCAGTTCGTCGTGCACGAGGCGTTGGAGACGATGTGCATTCGTTCCCGGTCGTACGTGTGCTCGTTCACGCCCTTGACGATGGTGGGGATGTCGTCCGCTTTCGGCGGCGCGGACAATAAGACCTTCCGCGCGCCCGCGTCGAGGTGCTTGCCTGCGGTGTCGCGGGTGAGGAAGAAGCCGGTGGACTCGATGACGACATCCACATGATAGTCTTTCCACGGCAGCTTCGCCGGGTCCTTCTCAGCGAGGACCTTGATCCGTTTCCCGTCCACGACGAGGAAGTCGTTGTCCGACGTCACGTTCCCGGGGAACGGCGTGTGGACACTATCATACTTGAGCAGATACGCCAATTCCTTCGCGTCGGTGAGGTCGTTGATCGCGACGAACTCGACCGCGGGGTCGTTCCAGCCGGCGCGGAAGACCATGCGGCCGATCCTTCCGAAACCATTGATAGCGACGCGGACCATGAGTCTCACCTCAAGAGAAGCAGCGCTCCTCACCTCTTCAGGACGGCAGAGTGGAACGTTCTTTATATAGATTTCTTCTTCTTGGAAGGGCCTTTCGGCGCAGGCTCTCCGACGAGGAACCGTTTCGTGCGGGCGCCGCCTTCCGTGACCACGCGCCGCGTCCGCTCGACGCTCTCCCTCGCCACGGTCCGCGTGTACTGCTCCGCGTATTTCAGCCCTTCCTTGCCGCAGAGGTAGAGCCCGACGAAGAGCATCACCCACGTGACGAGGTACCCGATCATC
>DAHXMN010000090.1 GCA_027371725.1 Candidatus Woesearchaeota archaeon
AGCTGTGGCTCTGAGACAGGGGTCTTCTTTCTCTCCCCCTCTGGCATCTGAGGCTCGGGACTCGTGACCGAGGAGCGGCGCGGACGCTTAGGGGAGGAAGAGCGCGGAGAGGAGGATGGACGCTGCCAGGAATGGGAGGAGGGGGGAGAGGAGCCCGAGAAGAGGCTTCCCCTCGTCTTTCCGTCCGTCGTTCTCTTCGCCTTTCTGTTCACCCTTCCGCTTCTCCTTTTGCTTCTCTTGCTCGTCCTTCCCGCCTTTGCCTTTTGCGTCTTTTTCTTTCGGGCCGTCGTCAGCCGGCGCACGCCGGCGCGGCTTCCCCCGCTCCCTGAGGCGTTCCAGGCGCAGCTCGAGGAGGGGGAGCTGCTCGTCGATCTCGTCCGCGCGCTTCTGGTACTCCGCCGAGGCGGCGGCATAGGCGTCCTTGTCGATGGCGCGCTCCTTGAAGTAGTCCCATTGGAGCTTCCGGGTGAGGCCGACGATCGCCTCCTGCTCCTTCCGGAGCGCGGCGATGCGCCGTTCGAGGAGGCGTATCTTGAGGAGACGGCCGCCGACCTTCTCGGCGAGGACGGCGAGGACGCCGGCGAGGAGGAGCCACCACCAGTTGCGCCGGAGGAAGGCGAGGGGGTCGAAACGCATCCTCGCTTGGTTCATCGCCGAGACGAAGAGGTGCTGCCGCGCGGTCGTCTCGACCGAGCTCGCGGCCTGTTCCGCGTAGCTCGCCGCCTGCTCGTAGTTCTCGATGGCGAGCTCGCGTTCGCTCAGGTTGAGGAGCTGTTCCGCCTCGCTGAAGTCGATGCCCTGGAGCGCGGGCTGCGCGATCCGCGCGCGCGTCGCCTCGTTCGAGGCGAGGGTCCCGTTGATGCTGGCGACGAGGAGCTCGGTGGCGTTGTACTGCGCGAGCAGCCCTGCGTCGTCCTTCTGCTCGAACTGCTGCCGCATGCCGGCGAGGATGTCCTGGAATCTCGCCGTCGTGCGTCCCTGGGCGGCGAGCGCGTCCATCTGTCCGCGGAGCGTGATGAGCGCCCGCGCCGAGTCGTTGAGCGCGCCGAGCTGTTCGGCGAGGAGGAAGAACTGCCCGTAATCGCCTTTCGCGTACGCTGCGCGGAGCGCGACCAGGGTCTCATTTGGGCGCGTGAGGGTGAGGTTTGTCGCGGCGAGGTCGCGTTCGAGGGCGGCGGCGTCGGCGAGGACCTGCTCCGCATCTTGCTTGAGCGCCGGGAGGAGGAGCGCGTTGGCCGCGCGCGCGTCGTTCGCCGCGCCTTCGAAGTCCTCTATCTGGTACTCGCTCCCCGCCTTGGTGCGGAGGAGCGAGGCGTTCGCCGTGGCGATGCCGAGGCGTCCCGCCTCGTCCAGGAGCGCGTCCGACTGGTCGAGGAGCGTCTTGGCAGTCGTCATCGTCGTCACGAGCGCCTCGGTCGTGGCGTATCTCGCGGCGACCTCGTCGTACGCCTTGCGTTCGTCCGCGACGCGGAGCTCCTGGAGGGAGTCGTTGAGCCGCATCGTCGGGTAGCCCTGCTCGCCGAGCGCGGCGATCTCCTTCGTCAGCTTGTAGAGGAGCGCGTCCGCCTGCTGCTGCGTCGTGTTCGCCGTCGCCGCTGCAGTCGCCGTAGTCGACGATGACGTCGCCGTGACGGCAGTCGTGTTCTCGGTGACGTTCGTCGCGGCGTGGACGGGCATGGCGGCGAGGGAGATGAGGAGGGAGATGAGGAAGAGCGCGATAGCGAGGACGGAGACGGAGAAGAAGGGAACGGACACGGAGAAGAGGGTGGAGGAAAGCGATGCCTGACGCCGCCGCCCGGCGGCTCCGCAGTCCTTTCGTGCGTCTGGCTCCCGTCCTCCGGGTTCCCGTCCGTCGCGTCTGTCGCGTCTCTTGCTGGCTGTCATTCCCGTCGACCCGTTCTTACTCCCCTCTTCACGCTACGCTCTTTCCCGCCGATCCTTACATGAACGTCCGTTCCAGCGGATAGACGACGATGCCCTGGCCCTTGACGAACTCGAACGGCACGATCTTCTTCTCGTGGTTGACGGAGCGCATCTTCAGGATCTCGAGCGCGTTCTGCTTCACGTTCCGCTTCTGGAGGTTGTAGAAGATGATCACGCCGTCCGCGAGGAACTCCTCGACGAGGCCGTGGCCCATGTTCTCGATCCCCTGGACCTCGCTGATCAGGAACGATGTCGCGCCGGTCTTCTCGAGGATGTTGATCAGCTGCTTCGCGCCTTTCCGCGGCGGGAGCCGCTCGACGGTGTCAGTGAACGTGGCGAAGGTGAACCTCTCGTTGCGCCGCAGCGCCATGTAGGAGAAGCCGAGGCCGATCATCGCGGCGTACTCGAACTTCGTCGTCTGCTTCCCGTAGTCCATCGAGCCCGAGCTGTCGACGAGGATGTGGACGACGAGGTTCCGTTCTTCCTCGAAGCGGCGGATGAAGAACTTGTCCGTGCGTGCGAAGATGTTCCAGTCGATGTGACGGAAGTCGTCGCCGGGCACGTACGCCTTGTAGTCCTGGAAGACGAGGCCCTGACCGAAGGCGCTCGCTTGGTGCTGCCCCTGGAGGTCGGCGTGGACCTTCCGCTTGAGGATGAGCTGCAGCCGGTCGAGGCTTTTCAGGAAGCTGGTGTCGATCGCCATGTGCCTTGCCTTATGCGCCTTGCCTTCCCTGTCGTCCATGCCTTAAGGGTTCATTAGTCTCTTCTGCGCGGGACAGCGCCGCGCTTTGCGCGGGGGATTGCCGCGTCGCGAGACGCGCCAAAGCCCGTGCAGCTACGGATGAGTAAAACGGAAAGCGGGCCATATTATCCGTCCTACTTCAGCAGGTCGCGGATCACGTCGTCGGGGGTCTTGCCTTCGCGCTCCGCCTTGAAGCTGAGGACGATCCTGTGCCTCAAGACGGGGAACGCCATCTCCTCGATGTCCTTGAGCGAGACGTACTTGCGGCCGTCGATCAGCGCTTTCGCTTTCGCGGCGAGGATGATGCCGAGGCTGGCACGGGGTGAGGCGCCGAACTCGATGAGGTCCGGCATGCTCCTCGTCTTCGCCACGATCTCGACCGCGCGCTTCTTGATGTCGTTCGCGATCGGCACCTGGCGCGTCAGGCGCTGGAGCAGCTTGAGGCTCTCGCCGGAGAGGAGCGTCTTGAGCGCTTCGTTCTCCTCGAGCGGCCGCGTATAGCG
>DAHXMN010000091.1 GCA_027371725.1 Candidatus Woesearchaeota archaeon
GAGTGCCGGGTCGTAGCCGTTGATGAGGATCTGCCCTCCGGTCGGGTGCAGGAGCGTCGTTAGCATCTTGATTGTCGTCGACTTCCCCGCGCCGTTGGGCCCCAGGAACGCGAAGATGCCGCCCTCCTCGACCGAGAACGACACATCCTTCACCGCGACAAAGTCGCCAAACGTCTTAGTCAGATTCTTTACCTCGATGATGTTGGCCATGCGTATAGTTTATTTCTTCTTCTGCTCCACGGCGGCCTTGAGGAACTCGGTGAAAAGCGGGTGCGGGTCGAGCGGGCGGGCTTGCAATTCAGGATGGAATTGCGTGCCGAGCATGAACGGGTGCGCGGTGCGCGGGAGCTCGGCTATCTCCATAAGCATGCCGTCCGGCGACGTGCCAGAGAATACGAGGCCTCCCTGCTCGAGGCGTACGACATAATCATTGTTTATCTCGTAGCGGTGGCGGTGGCGTTCTTCTATGAAATCTTTCTTGTATGCGCCGCGAGCGATGGTACCTTTCTTGAGAGCCGCAGGGTACGCGCCAAGGCGCATGGTCCCGCCATAGGAACTCTTGTCGAGGTGCTTCTTCTGCTCGAGCATGAGATCGACAACCGGGTCTTCGGCGTTCTTCTGTATCTCGGTCGTGTGCGCGTCCTTGAGCCCGAGCACGTTCCGCGCGTATTCGATGACCATGAGCTGCATCCCGTAGCAGAGGCCGAAATACGGCATCTTCTTCTCGCGCGCGAATCGGATCGCTTTTATCTTGCCCTCGATGCCGCTCTCGCCGAAGCCGCCAGGGACGATGATTCCCTGGTATCTCGCCAGCTCCGCGAGCGCATTCTTGTCGCCGTTCTCGATATGCTTCGCGTTGACCCAGCTTATCTTCGCCTTCTGCCCGAGCTTCGCCGCCGAGAACTTGATAGCTTCGATTACCGAGAGGTACGCGTCAGAAAGGACGAAGTCGCCCGTATCGAAATATTTTCCCACGATGGCGATAGAAACCTCCGGCGCATCTTGATTTGCGACCGCCGCCGCGAACTTCTTCCAGGCGGTTAGAGAGACCTTGCGCTTCTCCGGCAGCTTGAGCGCGTCGAGGAGCGCGCCGCTGAGCTTGTCCTTCTCGAAGTTGAGCGGCGCTTCGTAGATGCTCTTGATGTCCGGCGCGGAGATGATGCGATCTGCGTGGACGTTGCAGGAGATGGCGAGCTTCTCCTTGCGCCTGTCGTCTAGCGGCTGCGGCGCGCGCGCGATGATGAAATCCGCCTGCACTCCGTATGAATTGAGCTCGCGCACCGCGTGCTGCGTGGGGCGCGTCTTCATCTCGCCGAGCGTGCTCGGCACCGGCAGGTACGACACCATGACGAAGACCACATCGTCCGGATGCTTCACCTTGAGCACGCGGGCCGCGTCTATGAAGAGCGCGTTCTGGAAATCGCCGATCGTCCCGCCGATCTCGATGACGGACACGTTGCTGCCGTTCTGAGCCGCCGCCGCGTCGATGCGATGCATGATCTCGTCGCGCACATGCGGAACGGCCTCGACGCATTTGCCGCCGTATCCGAGCTCGCGCTCTCGCGCGATGACCGACTGGTAGACCATGCCGCTCGTCATGGAGTCCTCGTTCGACAGGTCGCGATTCAAGAATCGCTCGTAGTTGCCCATGTCCTGGTCGGTCTCGAGACCGCTCTTGAGCACGAACGTCTCGCCGTGCTCGGTCGGATTCATCGTGCCGGCGTCGACGTTCAGGTACGGATCCACCTTAACCAGATTCACGGAGTACCCTTTCTCTTGCAGCAGGAGGCCGATGGAGCTCGTGACGACGCCTTTCCCGACGCCGCTCATCACGCCACCGAGCACGAATATGTATTTGTGACCTTCGCGCGCCATATCAGACCCGAAGATACCTGCGTATCGCGAACACGGACGCCACGCCCCCGAGCGCCACTCCGGACGCGAGCAGTATCGCGGACACGAGTAAGAAATGGCTCGCGTAGTACGACGCGACGCTGAACCCGCCGAACCACACGACCGTCTTGGCTCCCACGTACCACGTCGCCGGCCACAGGAGGAGCAGCACAACCACCGCAGCCGTGACGCCCGTGATGACGCCTGTCACGATGAACGGCCCCTGGACATACGCTCCGCTCGCTCCGACGAGCCGCATGACGGCGATCTCGTCTTTCGCGACGTAGATCGCGAGACGTACGGTCGCGAACGCGATAAGCATGGACGCGACGGCGAAGAGCATGACGACGGCGAACCCGATCTCCCGTGCCGCCTGGATGGCGAGCGTGAGGCGGTTTATGACGTCCTTGTTCTGCGCATAGTTGATGCGGTCTATGATGGAAGCTCCGCCGCTTGAGAGCGTCGGGGACGCTTCGAGGAAGCTGACGATACTCTCGTATTCGGAAGAATCCTTCGCCCGCACCTCTAGAGACGCGTCGAGCGGGTTGCCGTCGAGCTCGTCGAGCGCCTGGAGCGTGAGCTGGTCGGTCGCGTGCCTGGCGCGGAACGCCGCGAGCGCGTCCGCCGCGGAAGTGTACGTCACGCTCGCCACCTGCGGCAGCTTCTCGAGCTGGCCCTTCACCGCGAGGATGTCCGATTCCTGCGCCGTCGTCACGAAATATACCGATACGTCCACCTTGTCCTTGATGGCGTTCAGTGTGAAATTGAGGAGAGCCGATAGGAAGATGAGCGAGCCGATGATGGCGAGCGTCACGGTCATTATGACTACCGTCGCCGCAGACACGGCGCCGCCGCGGATGAAATTCTTTCCGCCGCCGATCAGCACCCGCTTGATGGTCATCCCGTTCATGCGCGCCATTATAATATATATTCGCCCCCGACGTCGTCGCGCACCAGGCGTCCGCGGTCTATGGTGACGACGCGCCCGCCGATAGCGTCCACCACGCCCTTGTTATGCGTCGTGAGCATGACGGTCGTGCCCAGCTCGTTTATCTTCTTGAATATCTCCACGATCTCGAACGCGTTGATCGGGTCGAGGTTGCCGGTCGGCTCGTCCGCGATGATGAGATCCGGCTGGTTGATGATCGCCCGCCCGATAGCGATGCGCTGCTTCTCTCCTCCCGAAAGCTGGTCCGGGAAATGCCGCGC
>DAHXMN010000092.1 GCA_027371725.1 Candidatus Woesearchaeota archaeon
GTCGTCGAGATCGTCAACAAGGATATCGCGGAGACGTTCAAGGCGTACTTCGACGACTATTGGGGAAAGACGACGCGGTTCAAGTAGCGAAGCGGCCCGAACAATCCTCACTCCGCCAGCAGCTCGTACAGCAGCGCGGCGCTCCACGCCTGGGCGAAGCAGCCGCCCCATTCCTGCTCCGCCGCCGAGCTCAGCTCGGAGCAGTGGCCGAGCGCGCCCTGGAAAAGCAAGTCGTTGAGGCACGCGGTCTTGAGCGCGCCGATCCACGGCCAGAAACGCTCCTTGTCCACGCGCTGCAACGAGAGCGCGGCGAGCGCGTCCACCCAGTACCACGCATCCCCCCGATGATAGCTCCGGTCGTCGGCGCCCGTGTACCGGCTGCAGAAGAGCGGATGCTCCCGGTCGATCGTGGCGAGCCCGCCCCACGGCATCCAGAGCCGTTTGAGCGCGTAGTCGAAGACGCGCACCCATTCCTCTGAGGAGAGGAGGCCGGGATAGAGGCGGTGCGCGAGGAAGACGTTCGGCCGTGCGGTCCAATCGGCCGCGCCGTCGACGATCCCGTCCGCCAGCCTGCCGGAAGCGGAGTCGAAGAACCGTTCGCGGACGAGCGCGGCGAGCTGTCGCTCGCGTTTCGTCCATTCCGAGGTGTAGAACCGACGGCTCTTCTTCTCGAGGCTGGCGCAGAGCCGGCACGCGGCGAGGACTCCGGCCTGGATCTCGATCCTGCAGCCGGCGCGGCCGTCCCCGCCGGAGGAGGCGTCCATCCATGTCTCGCCTGCAGCGTTCGAGACAAGGCCGTCCGGCTGCCGTTCGCGGAAGAGCGTGTCGAGCGTCATGACCAGCTTGCGATGGATGTCCGCGAGCTCCTCATTCGAGAAGATGCCGGGGCTCGCCTGGAGGAGGAGCGCGGTGCGGTGGCTGAGCCAGCCGAGGCTGTCCGCCGCGGGGAGCCCGCCGGACGGATAGAACGCGTCCAGCGCTGCCCGTCCGTCGAGCAGCTCGTAATAGCGGAGCAGGATCTCCTTCGCGAGGGGGAGCTCGCCCGCCGTGATGAGCGCGCCGGCCGAGATGAGCTCGTCCCTGCTCCAGCGCCGGGTGAACCACGGCAGCCCGGCGAGGACGCCGATGGAGCCGTCAGCGGAGCGGACGACGAGGGAATGGAGGGCGCGGAGTGTCGTCGCCTGCTCGAGCGTGAGGAGCGGGGAACCGTCGGAAGCGGCCGGCCGCCGGTCAGCGATGGCTGCGAGCGCCTCTTCCGGCGCGGGGGCGCAGGCGATGCTGAGCGCGAGCCCGTCCGTGAACGCGATGAGCCCCGGCCGGTAGACCCAGAACGAAGGCCGCTCGCCTCTCCGAGAGTCGTAGGCGTAGTTCCGCTCGTGCCACTGGTCCAGCCGGCGGAAACCGTCCGGAGGGACGCCCTTGACGAGCAGCACTCGCGAGTATTGGAGCGTCGAACGTGAGTCGTCCGCGTATTTCCCGTAGGTGACGATGAGCGCGTCGCCCTGCTGCTCGACGCGGTAGACGCGGCCGTGCGTCTCCTCATCGTCCAAGAATCTCATGTCGAGGTCGAGGAGCAATTCCCCGGAACCGTGCGCTTCGTAGCGCAAGATGCCGTCTTTGAACGAGAGGGCGTCGCCGGCAGTCTCGTAGCTGCGCTCGACCGTCCCGCCTTTCACCGTGATGGCGACCGGCTCCCGCGCGAGCGAGAGGTGCTCGACGCTCTTGAAGAGGCGGCCGTCGCGTTCGCGAGCGAAGAGGCCGTTGTACTTCGTGACCGGCTCGTCGGGGCAGAGGGAGAAGAAGCCGCCGCTGTCCGCGAAGAGGAGCATCCCGGCCGCCAGCCCTTCGGCTTCGCCCTGGACGCGTCTGCCGGCATGCTCATGGATGACCCGCACATGCTCACCTCTTTTCCACGATAGCGGGGACGGATGCTTAAGAAGTTTTCTACGTGAGAAGTCGTCTCCATGTACGGAGCGTCATCGTCGCGGCCGTCAATCGTGCCAAGGCGACGATGAGCTATGCAGAACTTCAAAAAAAAGTCCTCAACCCTTCTTGAATTCGGTCCGGGAGTGGTCGCCGAGCATGACGGTTGCGTGGTGCTCCTTCCCCGCGCCCTCGATGAAGGTCTCCTCGCCGAGGATGGAGTCGGAGAGCGCGATCCCGACGACGGTGCTGTTCCGGTCGACGATGCAGTCCTTGAGAGCGGCGTCCTTCAGCGTGCAGCCGGCCGCGACCGAGACGTTCGGCCCGATCACGCAGCCCTCGACCGTGCAGCCCTCCCCGATGTAGACCGGCTCGTTGATCACCGTATCCTTCACTTTCGACTTGACGGCGTGGTGCTTCTTGAGGAGGATCGCGTTGGACTCGAGCGTCGTGTTCGGCGCGCCGCAGTCGTACCAGCCATCGACCTCCGCGACCTTGATCCGGGAGCCGTGGTCGATCATGTACTGGAACGCGTCCGTCAGGTAGTACTCGCCCTTGAGCTTCATCTCCTTCGCGAAGACGTGCTCGATCCCCTCGAACATGAGGCCGTAGTCCCTGATGTAGTAGAGGCCGATGTTCGCCAGCCTGCTGACCGGCTCCTTCGGCTTCTCCACGATCCGCCGCATATAGCCCTGCTCGTCCTGGACGATGACGCCGAAACGTTGATACTCCTCGACCTCCTGCGCCCAGATGATGCCGTCGTCCTTCGATTCCGCGATGACGGAGAGGTCGGCGTCGAAGATCGTGTCGACGAAGATGATCAGGACCGGCTCGTCCACGAACTGCTTGGCGAGACGGATCGCGCCCGCGGTCCCGTCCTTCACCTTCTGCTCGATGAACCGCGCCGTGAACGAGTAGTTCTTCTTGATGTGCTCCTCGATCTGCTCCTTGAGATGGCCGGTGATGAAGAGGTATTCGGAGACGTCCAGCCCCTTGAGCGAGTCGATGACGTGGTCGAGCACAGGCTTGCCCGCGACGGGAAGCAGCGGCTTCGCCTTGGTGTGCGTGTGCGGGCGCATCCGCGTCCCCTTGCCTGCCAACGGAATGATGACCTTGATCCGAATCACCCCCTTCGATGAGAAATGGACCGGACAGGATGCTTAT
>DAHXMN010000093.1 GCA_027371725.1 Candidatus Woesearchaeota archaeon
GGGAAGCCCGGCGAACATGGCCGCGTACTTCGCGTTGATGGAGCGCGGCGACAAATTGATGGGCTTGAAGCTCGACCACGGCGGCCACTTGACGCACGGCCACCCCATCAACTTCAGCGGCAAGTACTACACGATCGTCCCGTACCTCGTCGACCCGAAGACGGAGCAACTGGATTACGACGCGATCGAGGCGCTCGCGATGCAGGAGCGGCCGAAAGTCATCCTGGCGGGCTTCACCGCGTACCCGCGCGACATCGACTACAAACGCTTCCGCGCGATCGCGGACAAGTGCGGCGCGTACCTCATGGCGGACATCAGCCACACCGCCGGCCTCATCGCCGGCAAGCAGCTCATGAATCCGGTGCCGTACTGCGACGTCGTCACCACGACGACGCACAAGACGCTCCGCGGGCCGCGCGGCGCGATGATCCTGTGCAAGCAGCAGCACGCCGCCGCCATCGACAAGGCGATCTTCCCCGGCCTGCAGGGCGGACCGCACGAGAACGTGATAGCTGCGAAAGCGGTCGCGTTCGCCGAGGCGCTCAAGCCCGAGTTCCAGGCATACGCGAAACAGGTGATCAGCAACGCGAAGGCGCTGGGCGAGGCGCTCTCTGCCCGGGGGGTGCGGCTCGTCACCGGCGGCACCGACACGCACTTGCTGCTCGCCGACGTCCGGCCGTTCAAGATAACCGGCAAGGTCGCAGAGACCGCGCTCGACACGGCCGGCATCTACGTCAACAAGAACACGATCCCCTACGACCCTGAGAAGCCGTTCGTCACCTCCGGGATCAGGATGGGGACGCCGACGCTCACCACGAGAGGGATGAAGGAAACGGAGATGAAAGTCCTCGGCAACCTCATCGTCGACGCCCTCGAGAATGCGAACGATGAGGAGAAGCTAGCGACGATACGGACAAAAGTCCTCGAGCTCTGCAAGCGGTTCCCGGTCTACTCCGGGATACCGCCCGACTAAAACGGGAGAACTAAGAAAGAATAAAAAATAAAACCCGAAAAACAATCCATCATCGCCAGTACTTCATCATCGCTATCGTCATTCAGTTCATTATTACTGACGTTCATCATGGCCGACTCCGAGGAACGACGATGAAGCCGCAGAACCAGGACGAGTACACCGCCGACGAGCGCGTCATCCTCGCGAAGCACGTCACGCAGCTCGACCGCAACGTCTACTGCGTCAAGAACCTCCCCGAGGAGGTCGTCGCCGTCCTCTTCGCCTACGTGAGCAGGAGCCCGCTCAGCTTCCGCCGCAACCTCCTCAAGCTGATCGGCGAAGGCGAGATCTACGTGAAGAACGTCACGGACGTCTACGGCGAGGACGACGCAGGCTACGCGGCCGCGAAAGAGAAGGCGATGAAGTTCCACGACAAGTGGGTCGTCGGGTACGGCCACGGCAGCGTCGCGGAGCACGCGGACATCAAGTTCGCCATCGAGGACGTCTCGATCCTCTTCACCAAGGCGCTCGAGGACAACCGGCTCGGCCGATACACTGAGAAGTCGACGCGCTACGTCGAGTTCGACAAGCAGCATTACCACAAGCCGCGCGCGCTGCTCGACGATCCCGAACTCGGGAAGCTCTACGTCGAGACGTGCGACGCGCTCTTCGACCTTTACGAGGCGCTCCTCCCGAAAGTGCGCGACTACGTCCGCAGCCGGTGGCCGCGTCCCGCGGAGATGCCGGAACGGCCGTACGAAGCTTCCGTGAGCGCGAAAGCGTTCGACGTCGTCCGGTACGTCCTGCCCGCATCAACGTACACGATGCTCGGCTGCTCGATGAATGCGAGAGCGGCGGAGCACGCGATCACGAAGCTGCTGAGCCACCCGCTCGAAGAAGCGCGCGCCGTCGGCGAGCAGATGCTCGCGGAAGGGCGCAAGATATGCCCGACGCTGCTGAAGCACGCCGGCCGTAGCGAGTACCATGCCGAGACGCGCGCCGCCATGGACGCGCTCGCGAAGGAGATGATCGGCCGTGCCCCGAAGAAGACCGGTAAGCCCGTCACGATCGTCCACTTCGACCCGGAAGCCGAGGAGAAGCTCGTCGCGGCGATGCTCTACGAGCAGACCGAGCTCCCGTACGAAGAACTCCTGCTCCGAGTGAAAGGGCTGGGTCAGGAGGAGCGGAAAGCGGTCATCCAGTCCTACGTCGCGAAGAAGGGGAAGTTCGACTGGCCGCAGCGCGCGCTCGAATCCGTCACGTTCACCGTCGACATCCTCATGGACTACGGGGCTTTCCGTGATCTGCAGCGCCACCGGATGAACACGCAGCTCAACCAGCGCGTCACGGTCGCCCACGGCTACGAGGTCCCGCAGGAGATCGCGGGCGCGGGTCTCGGGCCGGAATTCGCCGCCGGGATGGAGCGCGCGCGGAAGGCGTACGAGACGATCGCCGCGAAGTTCCCCATCGAGGCGCAGTACGTCGTGCCGCTCGCGTACCGGAAACGGACCTTGTTCGTCCTCAACCTGCGGAACCTCGAGCACATCGTGCGGCTGCGTTCGACGCCGCAGGGTCACATCTCCTACCGCAGGATCGCGCAGCAGCTCTACGACGAGGTCGCGGCGCGGAGCCCGCTCCTCGCCTCGCTCCTCACCGTCGACAAGACCGAGCACTACCTCGGCCGCCTCGACGCGGAGCTCGCCGCCGAGAAGAGACGCGCGGCGCTGGAGAAACGGCAATAAAAACCTGGACAGGGGGGCGCTCCCGACCCTCGCCATGACCGCGTCTCATCACTGAACGGCAGCTCCCCGATGCGCTCTCAGCTCAACTCGCGGTTCATCGGGTCGGGTGCGCCGTCCGTCGGGCGCGGACGGCATTTTTCTGTATTCTCCCGTTGTTAAGAACCTGCCGCGCGGTTGTCCTGTGCGAATCTCCTGACAGGGGAGAAGATTTTCCGAGAAGACTAAAAAAATAATTTTCACTTTCTCCGAACGTACATCCCGACCGCGATGATCAGCAGCACGAGGAGCGCGCCGCCGAGGAAGAAGAGGAGCGCGTCGTTCGGGATGAGCGGGCCGGCGCTGTTGACCGCAGAGGGCTGGGTGCCGCTCGCCGCGGTGGTTCTGCTG
>DAHXMN010000094.1 GCA_027371725.1 Candidatus Woesearchaeota archaeon
GCTGGAGAGTTCTTTTTCGGTGGTGGTGAGCTTCTTGCGGGCCAAGACGCGCTCGGCATCGAGCAGGCGCTGTTCGATCAACTCGGCGCGGCGCGTCTGGATGGCAAAGTACGTTTGCGCGAAGGCGATCTCCTGCTTCTTCGGGTCGAGCTTGATGTCCTTCGGCGTCGCTTGGACGATCCCCTCCCAGGTGTGGATGACGGGGCCGCTCGCCAGAAGGTCCTTCGGGTCATCGAACACATAGTTCATCTTCATCTGCATGAAGTCCGCGTACCCGTTCTGGAAGCCGAACTGGAAGAAGAGGTCACGTGCCTTCGCGATGCCCAACTCCTTGATGAGCTTCTGCCGGAGCAGGCCCATCGCCCCCGAATCGAGGATGACGAGCCGGCTGTTCTTGAACGTCGTAATCCCGTTCGCGAGATCGAAGTTCAGGTCCCGTTGGAGATTGAAGTCTGTCGCTTTCATCGCGATATCACCTCTCTTCTCCGCTCAGGGAAGGAGGATTAATAAATGTTGTTAAAGACGGTCTTCGTGGCCGTCACGCTGCATGCAGAGATTCCGGACGCGCATAATTATTTAAAGACGGCGATCCTCGTTGAAAGAAAGTGCATCGTCAAGAAAGTCCAATCGGAATATTTCGAGGCCGTCAGCGACGGCCGGAAACCCTTCGAGGTGCGCCTCGCGGACTTTAGATGCAAGCCGGGCGATACGCATGTCCTCCACGAGCAGGCAAAAGGGTCGAAGGAACTGACTGGTCGGACTGCGGAGTTCGAGATACTCTACCATCTGAACACGAAGCGGGCGGAGAAGTTCTACACGAAAGAGGAGATCGCGAAGCACGGCCTCCTCCTCATGGGCATCCGGAAGCAGTACCGGAAGCGTTAGCGCCTCTCTTGCAGCATCCGCTCGAAGTTCTCCTCGTGGAAGTCGAGGTATTTCTGCCGCGTCCCGTAGAGCTTCGCCGTCGCGAGGTACGCGCTCTGCGCGTCGAGGATCTCGTCGCGCGTCGGCAGTTCCGCCCCCTGCCCGCTCAGCGCGCGGAAGATCCACGGATTCCGGATGGCGCCGCGCGCGACCATCACGCCGTCCACCTTCGTCTCGCGGAGCATCTTCCTCGCGGATTCAGCGTCGAGGGCGCCGCCGTTCCCGATCAGCCTGGTAGTGACGAGGTCGCGCAGCTCGTGCAGCGCGCTCCAGTCCGCCTCCTCGCGGCCGCGCTGGGCCGCGTGCTTCGCGTGCATGGTGAAGAAGTCGAGGTGCTCGTTCGCCGCCGGTGCCAAGCGATAGGCGACTTTCCGTTCCTTTTCCAGCCGGTTCATCCCTAGCCGTAATTTGACGCCGACCGCGATGGTCTCATCGTGTCTCTTCGTCACTTGAGCCAACGTCCTGAAGATTGCGTCCATCTTCGCCGTCCGCTTGATCAACGCAGGCCCTGCGCCTATCCGGATGTTCTCGGGCGAGGGGCAGCCGAAGTTGAGGTCGAACGCCTTGACGTTGCGGAAATGCTCGAAGCCCGGCCGGCCGCGGAGCTCGAAGAACTTCTCGATGGTCCGCTGCAGCTCTTCCGGGCCTTTCGTGAGGAACTGGACGCCGACCGGCGCCGCCGTCTCATAGGTATCGACGAGGTCGAGCGTCGCCTTGTTCTCGCGGACGAACGAGGCGCCGCGCACCATCTCCGTGAACGTGAGCGACGCGCCGAGCGAGCCGCACAGCTCGCGGAAACCGGTATCGGAGACCGCTTCCATCGGCGCGAGCAAGTACGGGTTCTTCAGTCGCAGCGGGCCGAGCGAGAGGATCATGGCCGGCAGAAACGATGATGACTATAAAAATTCAGTAGAGGATCATCTTCAAGTCGGGCGGATGCTGGCGGCGCCATCGTTCCCTCTCGACGCGAACAGCCGACCCCCTGATATGTCCTTCGCGCAGCAACGCTTCCATCGTCCGTCTGGTCGGAATCGTGAATCCGAATCCGTCGCTCTTCCCGCTCGTCTGCGACGGTTCCGGATGGCCGAGCGCGGCCAGCGCATCGAGATATGACTTGTTGAACCAGAGACGGTTCTTTTCCTCTTTCCGGACGCTCTCGTCGCCGATGAAGAGGCCGGACGCGTTCGGATACTGCTCCTCCCCCGCCAGCCGGACCGTCTCGTCAACGCTGAGCGGCATCCATCCCCTCCCGACCTTGAACTTTCGGTCGCTCTTGTCGTTCTCGTACAGGACCTTCTTCGCGTATCCTGCCGTCGGGAGCAGGACGCCGTTCCCGGTGATCGCGGCCGCATCGCCCAAGAGGTAGCCGACCCGTATGCGGAGCGCGGGCGTATGCGCGTATGTGCGGTCGAACATGATCCGCGTCTCCGGGTGCTCGAGGAACCACGGCGTCCCGGTCTCGGAGAAATAGAGGACCTGCTGCCCCTCTCTTCCCTTGAGCTGCCCGTTCACCTTCTCGAATGTAGACCAGAATCGCTTGTCCATCTGTCCGGAAGAGGTTTTGCCATTTTTAAGTTTTTACAAACGCCTCGCCGTTCCTTCTCCGGTCGCCGTCGTCGCGGCCTGGTTGTTCTCCCTCCGGTCCGAGCAAGGGTCGGGCGCTCACGTAGATGGTCCGCGGACCATGTTCGCGCCCGGATCCTGCGCCAAGGCGACGACGGACCGTCAAAGACGGTTGCCGACGGCCGTTCTGCCTCAGCAAGATTTATAAGCAGGATTCGTTGTGTGGCGCGGATGATCAACATCGTCCTGTACGCGACGGTCCTCTTCAACCTCTTCCTCATCATCGACCCTGTGGCTGCGATCCCGCTCTTCCTCGCCATCACGCGGGACAACACGAAGGAGGAGCGCCACGCCATGGTCTTCCGCGCGTGCGTCGTCGCCTTCTTCGTCCTCGCCTTCTTCGCCGCCATCGGCCGCACCCTCCTCAACTACTTCGGCATCTCCGTCTCCGCGGTCCAGATCGCGGGCGGCGTCCTCCTCTTCACGATCGGCATCGAGATGCTCTTCGGCCGCGTCAGCCGCACGGAGATGAGCGAGCACG
>DAHXMN010000095.1 GCA_027371725.1 Candidatus Woesearchaeota archaeon
TTCCGTCCCTCAGGGCTCAGAAGAACATGCTGACGATCCGTCCGAGGATCAGCCCGACGATGATGCCGAAGAGGAAGCCATACAGGAACTGCTTCACGACGAAGCGCAGATGCTCCTCCTTGTCGGCGCGCTCGACGCGCTGCGTGACCGGGGTGTGCGGCTTCTCGCGGGAGAAGACCGGCGATCCCGGCACGCGCCCTGCCAAGGCGACCTCCTCGCGCGACGGCAACCGGGGCTCCTCATCGTCCACTGCACGCCCCACGTCCGGCTCGGCCTCCTTCACCTCCATCTGCGTCTCGGCGAGCTCCTCCTCGAAGTCCGGGACGCGCTCCGCCGCCTCGTCCTTGGGCTCGAGAGAGAAGAGCTGCTCCTCGATCCGCTCCTGGAAGTCGAAGCCGCCGCGCGCCTTGAACTCCTCCTCGGCGTGCAGCACGTCCTCGGGGAAGAGCTCCTCGTTCAGGATCTCCACCGTCTCGACGATGCTGCTCACCGCACGCAGCCTGTCCGCGAGGTCCTTCCTGCGCAGCACGTGCTCCACCCAGTTCGCGAAGTCGTTCTTCTCCGCGTTGACGTGACGGTAGAACTCATGATACGGCAGGCTCTCGATCTTCCGTTTCAGCTCCGCGAGGTCCTTGACGTCGGAGCCGTCCTGGAAGTGGAACCGCTTCTCGAATGGTATCTCGTCCACATTCCCACCTCTCTCTTTCGTGTCCGGGACTTGACGCGGCCGGTGAGGATTCGATGATCACCGTACGCGCCCGCCCCGCGCCCTCTTGCACCGGCCTACTTCTTCTTCAGCGCCTTGTCAGCGACGTGCTTGTAGATGGTGAACTGGAGGTGCTTCGGCCCCGTCACGCCGAGCAGCTTCTCCGCGAGCTCCACATCGTTGAAGACGCCCTTCACCCAGTTGTGGAAGTCGTTCCGCTCCGCGTTGACGTGGTAGTCGAAGACCTCCTGCTCGAGCTTGTCCATGATCTCCGCAAGCTCCTTCACGTTCTTGACGCGCTGGCCGTTGACGAAGTAGAAGTACTGGTGCTCCGGCACGTCCTGGACATCGTAGATGTCGAGGGATATCCTCGGGGCCGCCTTCTTCATCGCCTTCGGCGCGGGCCTCGCCAGCTTCGACGCGGGCCTCGATGCGCCCTTCATCGGCTTCGCCTTGACGGGCTTCGCCGGCTTCGCCGCGGACTTCTTCACCTTCTTCGTTGCCATACCCTACCACCTCTTTCTGATTCCAGTACCCTGTTGAACGTGTCCGGATCGGTTTTCTCTGTTCATGTTCTCTCGACGCTGAGCGGCGCGATCTCCGGCCGCGGGGCGTCATGAGCATCGAAGCCCTTCCCCGCTTTCGCCAGTGCGAGCTGCGCGACGAGGAGGCTCGGCCGCTCCGTCAGGGAGAGCGTCGGCTGGCCGCGCGGCGCGCCGACGCGGAGCGCGACGTCGTTCAGGACGTTCATGAACGCGATGTAGCCGTCGTACGGCGTCTCGTACGGGTTGAAGTACTTGTGGACGTCGCCATCGCTGAACCACTTCGTGCACATGTAATAGAAATGGTCGCTCGTCGTGAGCCGGCGCCAGTCGTCGATGAGCTTCGTATCGCCGGACGCGTAGACCATGTCGCGCATGGCGTAGAGCTCCTCCATGGCGGCGCGCTGCATGTTGTTCCCGAGCCACGCCGAGAGGTCGCGCTCGAGGTCCGCCCAGGAGACGAAGGAGTGCATGTCGAGCACGCCGACGGGCTGGAACGCGGCAGCCACTTCGCTCGGCGTCTTGAAGCTGTTGTCGGGGTGCTTCAGCAGCTCTCCCGGAAGGGCCCTCATGAACTGGAAGATGCCGGTGTCTGCCCATTGGTGCTCGCCGAACGTCTCGTAGTCCATGAAGAGGTTGACCACGTTCCCGTTCCCGTTGACGGCGTTGACCCACTGCGCGTATTTCTGGACGGTGAGCGGGTGCTCCTTCCAGCCCTTGTCGCTGAACCGGAACGCGACGTCGTCGCTCAGCCGGTAGTTCTTCAGGAGGACCTTGATGCCGGGCGCGGTGACCGCGGTGTAGAGATGGTTCGGCGACCGCCAGCCGAGGATGTGGTCCGCGCCCTCGGCGAGGACGGCCGTGAAGCCCCTGCCCTGGAGGTGGTGCGCCAGCTCGTTGTTGAAGATGAGCTCGGTGTTCCGGAAGACCTTCGGCGTCTGGCCGAAGAGCTCCTCGATCCGCTTGCTGTGCGCGTCCACCTGGCGGTCGAACTCCTCCGTGTGCTTGAGGAAGCTGAGGCTGTGGTAGTACGTCTCGGCGAGGAACTCGACGCAGCCGGTAGCGGCCAATTCCTTGAAGCTCTCGAGGACTTCCGGCGCGTACCGCTCGAACTGGTCGAGCGCGACCCCGGAGATGGAGAACGAGACCTTGAACTTGCTCCCGTGCTGCTTGATGAGCTCAAGGAGCAGCCTGTTCATGGGGAGGTAGCACTTGCCCGCCACCTTCTGGAGCACCTCGCGGTTCTTCTTCTCGTCGAAATAATCGTGGCTCTTGCCGATCTCGAAGACGCTGTACCTGCGCAGCCGCTCGGGCTGGTGGACCTGGAAGTAGAAGCAGACGCTGACCATCAGTATCCTCCTCTCGCGCTGATGAGCTCGCCGTACAGCGCGTTGACCTGCGAGGCGGTGCTGCCCCAGCTGAACTTCTGCACCTCGGCCGAGCCGTGCTGCTTCAGCTCTTGGTGGAGCGTCGCGTACGACAGCGCGGCGATGATCTTGTTGGCGAGGTCGTCCACGTCCCAGAAGTCGACGCGCAACGCCGAGTTCAGGACCTCGCTCACGCCGGACTGCTTGGAGATGATGACCGGCGTGCCCTGCGCGATCGCCTCGAGCGGCACGATGCCGAACGGCTCGCTGACGCTCGGCATGACGAAGACGTCCGCCATGCGGTAGAGCCGGTCGCCCTGCTCGCGATTGACGAAGCCGGGGAAGATCACCTTGTTCGCGATCCCCATGGCCGCCGCCCGTTCGATCATGCGGGGCAGC
>DAHXMN010000096.1 GCA_027371725.1 Candidatus Woesearchaeota archaeon
GTGCAGCTCGGCAACGGCACCGAGACCGGGCAGATGTACGCCAGCGGCGGCGACCTCGTCATCGAGACGAGCGGCACCCTCAACCT
This sequence comes from Candidatus Woesearchaeota archaeon, assembly GCA_027371725.1. Classification (GTDB taxonomy): domain Archaea; phylum Nanobdellota; class Nanobdellia; order Woesearchaeales; family UBA525; genus UBA153. The sequence goes on from DAHXMN010000096.1 coordinate 87, forward strand.
CTCCGCGACGGCCGTCAACGTGAGCGGCAGCCTCTCCGTGGACGGTTCGCAGGTCTGCACCACCGCGAACGGGTTGTGCGTGTTGAACGGCTCTGGCGGCGGCGCGGTGCAGAGCATCGATTCTTATATCGTCGTCGCGAACGGCTCACTGAGCAATTTCAGCGCGAACCTCACCGCGTTCGACGCGCGCTATTACCTCGCGAGCAACCCGGGCGGCTACCTCTCGGCCGTCCCGTACCAATCATCCGCGGCGGGCTGGACGAACACGAGCACGACGACGAGCACCGGCCTCAACGTCAACGTGAGCGGCACGCTCGACATGAACAACCACGTCATCAGCGACATCGGCTCCGCCGGCACGGGCTTCGACTCGGGCGGCGGCTTGACGCTCGCCGGCGGTCTCGCCGTCAGCGGCTCGGGCAATTTCAGCGGGACGGGCAGCGCGCTCTGGGTGAACGGTTCGCAGGTCTGCACCGCGGCGAACGGCTTGTGCGGCGGCGCTTCCTCCGCGGCGGGCTGGACGAACACGAGCACGACGACCTCGACCGCGCTGGACGTGAACATCACCGCGGACCTGTTCCTCGGCAGCGGCGCCGAGACCGGGCAGTTCTACTCCGCCGGCGGCGGCCTCATCATCAACACGAGCGGCAGCCTCAACCTCTCCGGAGCGGCCGTCAACGTCCTCGGGAACCTCTCCATGGGGAACAACGCCATCACCAATCTCGCCACGCCGGTCAGCAACTCGGATGCGGCGACGAAAGCGTACGTGGACAGCGCCGCGGGCGGCGCCATCGTCGGGATCGTCTCCTACAATGCCGCGGGCAGCTACACGTGGACGAAGCCCGCCGGCGTCTCCCATGTCATGCTCGAGATGGTCGGCGGAGGCGGCAGCGGCAGCTCAGCGTACTCTTCGACGTATCTTTATGGTGGTGGCGGTGGCGCGGGCGGGTACTGCCGGAAGTACCTGGACGTCTCCGCGGTCGCGAACCTCTCCATCACCGTCGGCGCAGGAGGAGCAGCAGTCAATGGAACAAACATCAATGGGAACACGGGAGGCACTACCTCGGTGAACGGCACCTACTTCGCCTACGGCGGTTACGGCGCATCTTTTTCTGGTACTTACACGTTCGGCGGAGCTGGCGCAAACGCTTCCGGCTGCGACCTCAACATAAGAGGAAGCGATGGTTCGGCAGGGCCATACGCATCAGGGGCAACTTCTGTTGCTGGTTCAGGAGGGAGTTCTTTCTTCGGAGGGGGCGGCAAAGGCGGTTCAACGAATACTGCTACTTTTCAGCTCGGATCTTCGGGAACCACGGGGAGCGGCGGCGGTGGCGCTGCCAAAAACAGCGTCTTCAGCGGCGCGGGCGGCGACGGACTCGTGGTACTCACGGAATACAAATGATGCCTGAACGATGCCTGAAACGAATACCGCCTGAAACGGATGATGTTCGAAAAGGATGATGCCCGAAACGGAAGAAGCCCGAAACGAACAACGAGGAGGAAGACAACAACCAGAGAAAAAACGTGTCGCCCGGCGCGTCGCCGCTCCACGCGAACGACGCGACGCGCGGATGAAACGAGGAGACGCGCCTCCACGGACCAGCGGCCCGAACGGGACGGAGCCGAGGCGAGGAACGCCCCCAGCCCGCCAGGATGGCCGCGCACGAGTCTACGCGACGCCACCCCGGCGTCACGAGCAGCTTTTTTTCGCGGAACAAGGTGGACCTGATGGAACGAGCCGACCGACGAGAACGACCCGCCCGCACGACGGCAGTCTCCGCCGCCGCGATCCTCCTCGCAACGCTCCTCGCGCTCTTCCCCCTCCTCGCAGCGACAGCGCTCGCCGCGCCCAACATCTCATTCGTCAGCCCGACGCCGGCGAACAACTCTTTCGTCAACACGTCGAGCGTCATCTTCAACGTCTCCGCGGACGAGAACGTCTCCTCCTGCTCGCTCTACTTTCCCGCGCCGACGGTGGGCGACGGGTCTGACGGGAACCTGACCGTGACCGCGGCGAACACGATCGTCAACAACTATACCTATCTCACGGCGAACGCGTCTGCTGGGAGCGCGTCCCTCGTCGTGAGCAGCGCGTCCGGCTTCGGCGCGGGGGACGAGGTGCTCGTCGTGCAGACGCAGAACTATAGTGCCGGCACGGCTGGTGCGTACGAGTTCGCCCGCGTCTCCTCCGTGAACGGGACGAACCTCACGCTCACCTTCCCGTTGACGAACAGCTATTACTCGGGCAGCCATAATACGACGTCTTCGACGACTGCGCAGGTGGTCCGCGTGCCGCAGTACCGGAACGTCACCATTACGAGCGCGGGGAGCATCACCGCGAAGACGTGGGACGGGTACAGCGGCGGCATCGTCGCCTTCAGGGCGACCGGCATCGTCAACAACAGCGGCGCAATCACGGTTCTTGGCGCGGGCTTCGCAGGAGCCGCGGCTATCAGCTCGAGCATACCTGCTTATCAGGGTGAAAGCAGTCTCGGTGACGGCACGCAAACAACCGTCAACAACCGAGAAGCGGGCGGCGGAGGGGTATCAAGCATTACTGGCGGCGGCGGTGGCGGTGGCGGCCATGCTGCCGTGGGCGCCAACGGCTCGGGCTCCTCTTCTGGCTGGGGCGGCACTACGATTGGCTTGTCAGACCTCTCCCTGCTCACCTTCGGCGGTGCTGGCGGCGGCGGCGGGTATTATTCATCCGGTCCTGCCGGTGCTGGCGGCGGCGGCGGCGGCATCATCTTCGTCGCCGCGACCACGATCAACAACACCGGCACCCTCACGGCCGCAGGAGCTAATGGTGGTGCGGGAAGCGGCCTTTCTGCCGGGGGCGGCGGCGGCGCGTCTACAACCGGAGCATGAGCAGCAGCGAGATCGCGTTCCAATACGGTTCCTCCACGATGCAGAAGACGGACGCG
>DAHXMN010000097.1 GCA_027371725.1 Candidatus Woesearchaeota archaeon
CTCGGCGGTCTTCTTCATCTTCATCAGCACCCGCGCGCTGACCTCCGGCGGGGCCATCGCCTTGCCCTGGGCATCGACCCATGCATCGCCGTTGTCGGCGCGGGTGATCTTGTACGGAACCATCTTCGCGTCGCGCTGCACATGGATGTCCTTGTAGACTCCGCCGTCGTGGTTCCATTTCGCCTCGTACGGGTAGATGTGCCAGACGCCGTCCGGCAGCTTCTCGAACGTGCTCTTCGAGAGCGGGAGCACCTGGACGTTCTCGTCGTTCCCGATGATCGAGACGTCATACTCGTCCCCCTCGATGTACTCCTCGATGAGCGCCGGCCGGCCGAGGTCTCCGATGACGAGCTTCAGCTGGCGGCGGAGCCCCTCCTCGTCCCGCACGACCGACTCGTTCGTGATGCCGATCGAGTTGTCCGAATTGGCGGGCTTGACGATGAGCGGATACTTGAGCGCGGGATCGATCTCCTCGTCCACTGCGTACGCGTAGTCCCAGCCCGGCGTCGGGATGTCGTGGAAGTCGAGGAGCTTCTTCATCCGGATCTTGTCGATGCATGTGGCGAGCGTCGTCGGGTTGCTCCCTGTGTACGGGATGTTGAGCATGTCGAGGAACGAGGCTGCGTGCGGCTCAAGGAGGCTCGAGCCGTTGATCCGTTCGCAGACGTTGAAGACGAGGTCCACCTTCGACTCCATGATCTTCTGGAACGGCAGCGGATACTCGTTCATGTCGAAGAAGCTCACCTTGTGGCCTTTGGACTCGAGCGCCTTCTGGATGTTCTTCCCGACGCTCATCAGATCGTCCTCCACCGCCTTCTGCGCGGGATCGGCGTAGTCTTCCTCGCTCTCATACAGGTTGCAGAGGATGCCGATGTGGAGCGGCGGCAGGTTCTCCGTCTGGAGGAGGCGGAGCTTCTCCACTTTGCTGCCCCGCAGGATCGTCACCCTGCTCTCGAACGCCTCTGTCGAGAAGGTCTTGCGCTTCGTCTGCCCGACGCTGCTGCCTGAGGTGAACTTGAGGACGCTGAAGGTGATGTTCTCCTTGAGCGCCTCGAGCTTGCGCTGCACGTCCACATGGCTCTCGCCGCGGGCGATCACCCAGCCGAGGTTCTCGAACCCCTCGGGCGGGACGAGGATCGTGTCGCCGGTCTTCTTGTAGACGAAGAGCGTATCCAGTCCCGGGAGCTCGGAGAGCTCCTTCTGGATCCTGATGCGGGAGACGACACCCGAGTGCTCCGGGATGAAATACTCGCCCATGAGGTAGCAGAGCGGCTCCTCCGCGCGCTGCTGGTTCATCGGGAGGCCTGCCGCGATCCGGAGCGCCTGCTCGACGAGGTCGACGTTCCAGACCTGCTTGGTCCAGTCCCAGAGGTAGTCGCCGCCCATCCTGGCCGCGGTCTCGATGACGTACGGGCCGTCCTTCGTCATCTTCACCTCGGTGTGGCTGATGCCGTCCTTCTGGCCGACCGCCTTGATCGCCGCGGTGACCGCCTCGACGATACGGGCCTGGCTCTCGCTCTCGAACCGGGTCGGCGCGATGTCGCCACGCTCGATGAAGAACGGTTCCTTCATCGGCAGCTTGTCGCTGATGGCGGCCACTTGGGTGGTGCCCGCCTGCGTGGCTGACTCGACGTTCACCTCGACGCCGTCGACGAACTCCTCATAGATGAAGTTGGACTGGTTGTAGATGAAGATCGGGTTGAACTTCGGCACGGCGTTCTTCCGCTCGTACGTGTAGACGTTCCTGGCTTCTTCTTCGGTCTCGACCTTGACGACGAACTCCGAATCAGAGCCCCAGACCGGCTTGATCACCGCGGGGAGGCCGATCTCCTTGAGCGCTTTCTCCAGGTCTTCCGGGGCGTTGAGGATCGCGTATTTCGGCGTCCGGATGCCCGCATCCTGGAATGCCTTCCGCATGGCGAACTTGTTCCGCGCCTTCTCCGCGGTGTCGATGCTCGGCCCGACGAGCTTGAACTTCTTGCAGATCTTGGCGAGGAGCGGGACGTCGTCCTCCCAGAACGTCACCGCTCCCTGCACGGGCGTCTCCTTGAGGAAGTGCTTGAGCTTCTCCAGCACCTCGGAGTGGTTGTACGTGTCTGCCTGGACGAAGTGGTCGAGGTACTTCTTCTCCCAGGTGAGCGTCTTGTTGACGAGGACGATGGAGACGCCCAGTTCCGCCGCCCGGTGGAGGATGAACTCCTTCTTCTTGCTGCCGGAGTTGACGATGATGACCGTCTTGCCGGCGATCGGACCTTCCTTGTTGCGCACCTTCGACTGGAGGTGGACGAACCCGTTCTGGCCGTTCCCGTTCCTCTTGGGCTTCTCGCTGCCGGGCGCTTTCTGCGCCGGGGTCGCCTGTCGTTCCTGCGCGGGTCTCGGGGTTTCAGAAGCAGCGGTCTGTCCTGCAGACTCTCCATTCATATCCGTCGATTCCTCCGAGGAACTGCCACCTGTTTTCCCGTCAGGCTCGCGCACAGATATTTATTCTTTTGCTTTTGCGTGCAGCGCTAAAATTTTTGATTTTGTATAACTTTGTTTTTCTTGTTTTCTCTTTCCGTTCTTTCCTTCGGGATTTCCTTTCTCGTCTTTCTTCGTCCGGTCGATGGTATCTTCGCCGCCGGCCAAAGGGCGAGGCGTTGCGGAACCGGAAGCGGAGAGGGTCGGGGGTTGGCCCCCTCGGGGTGACCCGTCGCTGCGGAGAGACTACGATACGCCGAGCAGCCGCGGCGATGATGCTGACAGGATTCCTCCTCGGGAAAGCTTTATAAACGCCCGCTGTCCAGTTACCAACGACCCCGTAGGTCAACGCCATGCCATAGCGGTGTCCATTGCGGCTATCGAGTCCCTTGTTGTGCACAAAGAAGTAATTTCCCTGCACCGAGAGCGGAATCCCCGGCACGTAATAAACGGCCTGAAGGTTTACCGTTCCGCTCTTCTCACCGGTACGCATCTTGACCTGGTCATACCCGACGCTGGCGACGAGGTTCTTGGCGGAAAGAAACTTCAC
>DAHXMN010000098.1 GCA_027371725.1 Candidatus Woesearchaeota archaeon
CGCCTCTCCAAGATCGGCGATACGAGGTTCGACAAGAATCTCGTGGTATATGAGCAGGGAAGGAGGGCCCACAAGGTCGGTTGGCTGAAGCTTTATACGATATGGATATTCAACGGCACGATGGTCGCGCTCTTCAAGCGTCCCCTGAGCAAGGAGTGGAAAGAGATTAGGTGAATATCATCTGCTGATTCAACGGACAGGTCATCCGTCTCTCTGCTCGCCTCATATCTGTATCCTCGCGAAGAGCGCGCTGCCGAGGATGAGGAAGGCCGTTGTCGCGGTTGCGAGGACGGCGATGTCGAGGAGCAGCCCGAAGTGCGCCGCTCCGCCGAGGAGGGCGCGGAGGCCGTCGACGCCGTAGCTGAGCGGGTCGACCGCCGCGATGACGGTGAGCGCTTCGGGCAGGCCGTTGAGGGGGAACAAGGCCCCTGAGAGGAAGAAGAGCGGCATCAGCAGGAAGTTCATGATGAGCTGGAAGCCCTGCATGTCCTCGAGGACCGAGCCGATCGCGGTGCCGAACGCGGTGAAGAGGAGGGCGACCAGGAGCATGATGCCGAGCGCGGGCAGCACCATTGCCGGGTCGAACCGGAACCCGAAGAGCGTCGCCAGGAGCAGGACGATGGTGCCCTGGAAGACCGCGATCGTCGCCCCGCCCAGCGTGCGGCCGACCATGATCGTGAGCCTGGAAACGGGAGCCACCAGGGTCTCTTTGAGGAAGCCGAACTGCCGGTCCCAGATGATCTCGATGCCGGTGAACGTGGAACTGAAGAGAATCGACATCGCCATCACGCCGGGGACGAGGAACTGGAGGTAGTCGCCGCCCCCTGCCTTCTGGAAGATGGGTCCGAAGCCGAAGCCGAGCGCTATCAGGAAGAGGAGCGGCTGTCCGAGGCTGCCCGCGATCCGCGCCGGCGAGCGGAGGTACCGTTTGATCTGGCGGAGCCAGAGGATGTAGATGCTGCTGGCCGCGTTCATCGCCTGCCTCCGCGCCATGCCTGGCGGCGCATCCGCATATGCTCCGCCGCGCCCGCCTCCTCGTCCCTGATCTGCCTGCCGGTGAGGCTGAGGAACGCCTCCTCGAGGCTGTTTGTTTCGGTCTGGCGCTCCAGCTCCTCGGAGGTGCCCTGCACGAGGATCCTGCCGTGGTCGATGATCGCGATGCGCTGCGCGACCTTCTCCGCCTCTTCCATGTAGTGCGTGGTGAAGAAGATCGTGATGCCCTCTTCCGCATTCAGCTTCTTGACGTACTCCCACATCTTGTTCCTCGTCTGCGGGTCCAGCCCCGCGGTCGGCTCGTCGAGGAACAGCACCTTCGGGTGGTGGAGCAGTCCCCGCGCGATCTCCAGCCTGCGCCGCATCCCGCCGGAGAACGTCTTGACGAGCGCGTCCCTCCTGTCCTGGAGCTCGACGACCTCCAGCAGCTGGGTGATCCGTTCGCGCCGCACCGCCTTCGGCACGCCGTAGAGGACGCCGTGGAACTCCAGGTTCTCGTACGCGGTCAGCTCGTCGTCCGTGCTCGGGTCCTGGAAGATGATGCCGAAGCTCGCCCTGGCCGCCTCCTGCTCCTGCGCAGGGTCGTGGCCGTTGATGCTGATCGAGCCGGCCGTCGGGCTGAGGAGGGTGGTGAGCATCTTGATCGTCGTCGTCTTTCCGGCGCCGTTCGGGCCGAGGAAGGCGAAGATCTCGCCCTTCCGGACGTCGAACGTGATGTCGTCGACCGCCGTGAATCCCTTGAACCGCTTCGTGAGATTCCTGACCTCGATGATCGCGTCGGCGGCCCGCGGCGGATTCCTCTCTGCCGCCTTCTTGGTCGGAAGGGCCTTGCCTGTCGCCTTGCCTGTCGCCATGACCTTTTCCCGGCGCAGACCATTTAAAAAGGCTGTGGAGGTCCGGTCGACCCGGTGGCATGTGGGCAGCTCCTCAAAAACTTTTTTCTGGGCCTTCGCCATCGTGGCCGCGGCGGAGGTCTTGCCCTCCCTAACGGTCCGGGAGGACCGTCGGGCGCTCGGGTTCATGGCGCCGCGGCGCCATCCTCGCGCCCGGATCTTGTTCCAAGGCTGCGGTCATGATGGCGTCCAAGCAGCCCCTCATCGAAACGCTTTTAAAGGGGCCCCGATTCTCCGGCGGAAAAGCTGCTGCTGGGCTGACATTGAGGGACCGGAGACCATTCTAGGACGTTCATACGCGAGACGTTCGTAGCGTGCGCTTTGCTCCCCGGGGCCTGTCCGACGGCGGCGCGGTGTGCCCCGATAGTGTAGCCGGACTATCATGCAGCCCTGTCGAGGCTGCGACCCGGGTTCGAATCCCGGTCGGGGCGTGCGAAAATCGCAAACGATTTTCGAGTCCCGGCCGGACCGGGAGAGCTTCGCTCGACCATGCCCGGTCGGGGCGTGTTCGGGGTGTGTAGGAACTGGTTGAAAAGGATGGGCCGGTATCTCCGAGGTCCCCGAGGAGATACGGACCGACGAGGCCGTGAGGCCGAGGAGGGCCGGTAGCTCAGTTCGGTAGAGCAGCGGACTTTTACCGCGGCGCGGCCCGCGGAGGAGATCCGACGGTCGCGAGTTCAAATCTCGTCCGGCCCATAGGTCCAGGTGCACGTTCCGTGCACGGTCCAGGAGCAGAGTCCAGGAGCACAAGCGCGGCGGGCGCAGAGGAGGGAATGATCATGGTTGCCAAGATAGGTTCTCGGAAAGCGGTGAAGCAGGTCAAGAAAGGCTCAAAAGCGAGAGCGGTCGCTGATCCTGAGGACGCCTTCATCTTCGACCCCCGCCAGCATGGCATCGTGCCGAAGCACGAGAAGCTGAGCGACAAGGACGCCAAAGCGCTCCAGGAGCGGTACCACATGACGCTGCGGGAGATGCCGAAGATCGGCATCAACGACCCCGCGCTCAGGGGGCTCGCTCTCAAGCAGGGCGACATCATCAAGATAACGCGGAAGAGCTATACGGCGGGCGAGACCGTCTTCTACAGGGGTGTTGTGGATGAGTAAGAA
>DAHXMN010000099.1 GCA_027371725.1 Candidatus Woesearchaeota archaeon
GGAGATGCGGCCGCGATGGTTCCCGCTGGACGCGGTGCCGATCGAGCGGATGTGGAACGACGATCCGTTCTGGCTGCCGCTCGTCTTCGAGGGGAAGAAGGTCGTGGGAAGGTTCGCGTTCGGCGAGGATAATTCGTCCGTCATCGAGCAGCGCGTCGAGGTCGTCGAGCGGTTCCCGGATTCTTGAAGAAGAGATGTGCCGTCGGCGCGGCGAGAGAGATCCACGCCATGGCGAGGACGTCGGCGCTCGTGCCGGTCGAGAAGAGGGGTGAAGGTCCCTATCAGGACGAGCGGCAGCATGAGGGCGAGGTGCGCGGCGAGGGACCGCGCGAGGAGCCCGCCCGCGACGTCGACGAGCGCGTCCTTGATGCCGTCGAAGAAGAAATGGTCGAGCATGTGCGCCGGCTGCTGGAAGAGGATGTCGCCGAGCATCTCGCCCAGTTCCCCGACCATCTGCCAGCCGTAGACGCCGAGCAGCGACTCGATCGGCGTCATCCGGGGGAAGAGGACGAACGCAGGAAGAGGTTGACGCCCCGGAAGAAATGCATGATGTTGTCGACGGGCGGCCAGATGCCGAAGCGGTCCTGGCCGTGCGTGAGCGGCATGGTCCATCGCACCCATATCTCGAGGAGGACGCTGAACGTCAGGGTGGAGCTGAAGAGGACGCGACGACGGTCCATTTCGAAGAACGCGAAGAGGCGATTGATGAATCTTCCTAGAACTTCTTCCGCAGCCAGACCTTGTTCGTCTTGCCGTCCTCCTCGCGGCCGATGATGCCGCGTTGCTCGAGCGATTTCAGCATCAGGGAGAGCGTCGTCTTCGACATGCCGGTCCGGAAGCGGAGCGTGGACTGCTTGATGCCGTCCTGCTCCTTCACTGCCGAGAGGATCGTCCGTTCCTCCTCTGAGAATCCCGCGAGGAACGCGGTGAACTCATCCTTCTGCCGCTCCTGCTGCTTCGCCTCCTTGAGCGCCTGCGAGACCTCGAGATGCTGCCTCTCAAGGGAGCGTGCCGCGCGGTCGAAGATGATGAGATAGACGCCGAGGGCGAGGAGCGCGGCCGTGAACGCGCCGCCGAAGATGTAGAGTCCGTTCCCCTGCTCGTGGAGGCATGTGCCGTCGGCGAGGTAGCAGTTGCCGCCGCGCGCCTGGATGAGGAGCGCCGTGTCCGCGTCGTGCTGCGCCTTGACGAGGAAGAGGAGCGTCCCCGCGAGGATGGCGAACACCACGACGATGACGCCGATGACGCGCTGGTTCATGCGTGCTCCTCAAACGGGATGGGTATAAATGGTTTATGCATGTAGAGCAGGCATTCAGAGCCGTCCTGCGCGGAGGAGCAGGGAGTTCGTCACGACGCTGACCGAGCTGAGCGCCATCGCGCCGCCGGCGATGATGGGGGAGAGGAGCCAGCCCGTGAATGGGTAGAGGAGGCCGGCCGCGATCGGGATGCCGAGGACGTTGTAGAAGAGCGCCCAGAACATGTTCTGCCGGATCTTCGCCATGGTCCGCCTGCTCAGCCGGAAGGCTTTCGCCACGTCGGCCGGGTCGTTCCGCATCAGGACGATGTTGCCCGTCTCCATCGCGATGTCCGTGCCGCTTCCCATGGCGATGCCGATGTCCGCCTGGGCGAGCGCGGGGGCGTCGTTGATGCCGTCGCCGACCATCGCGACCTTGCCGTGCTGCTGCAGCCGCTTGACGTACGAGGCCTTCTCCTGCGGCAGGACCTCTGCGAAGACGTTCTTCGGGTCGATGCCGGCCTGGCGGGCGATCGCTTCCGCGGTCCGCTGATTGTCTCCGGTGATGAGGTAGACGGCGAGGCCGTCCTTGCGGAGGCTGGCGACCGCTGCAGGCGCGCTCTCCCTGATCGTGTCCGCGACCGCGAGGAGGCCGATGAGCCTGTGCGGGGAGGCGAGGAGCATGACCGTCTTCCCTTCGGCTTCCAGTCTTTCGCTCAGTGCGAGCTCTTTTTTCTCCAACGCTATCTTGCGCTCTTTGAGGAGCTTCTGGTTGCCGAGGAGGAACGCGTGGCCCTCGAGGTGCGCGGTGACGCCGTGGCCCGGCACCGCGGTGAAATCCGTCGCTGCGCGGAGGCCGATCCTCCGCTCTTTCGCCGCGGCGACGACCGCTTCCGCCAGGGGGTGCTCCGAGCCCTTCTCGATGCTCGCCGCGACGTGGAGGATCTGCTGCTCGGTGAAGCCGTGCAGCGCGACGACGTCCGTGACCTTCGGCGTGCCGTTCGTGATCGTCCCTGTCTTGTCGAAGACGACCGCGCGCACCTTGTGCGCGGTCTCCAGGGTCTCGCCGCCTTTGATGAGGATGCCGTGCTTCGCGCCTTTCCCGGTGCCGACCATGATCGCGGTGGGCGTCGCCAATCCGAGCGCGCAGGGGCACGCGATGACGAGGACGGCGATGGCGGCGGAGAGGGCGAAGGCGAAGCCGTGGCCCAGCAGGTACCAGGAAGCGAAGGCGGCGAGAGCGAGGAGCATGACGACGGGGACGAACCACGCGGAGACCGCGTCCGCGAACCGCTGGATCGGCGCCTTCTCTCCTTGCGCTTCCTCGATGAGCTTGACGATCTGGCTGAGCGTCGTGTTCGCGCCCACTCTGGTGGCGGTGAACCGGAACGAGCCGTGCTTGTTGATCGTGCCGCCGATGACCGCGCCGCCGATCCCTTTCTCGACGGGGATGGACTCGCCGGTAATCATCGACTCGTCCACGGACGTTCGTCCCTCGGCGATCGTGCCGTCGACGGGGATCTTCTCTCCCGGCTTCACCAGGACGAGATCGCCCGTGACGACTTGGTCGACCGGGACGCGCTGTTCCCCGCCATCGCGGATGACGATCGCGTATTTCGGGCTGAGGTCGAGGAGCTTGGAGATCGCGTCGCTCGTG
>DAHXMN010000009.1 GCA_027371725.1 Candidatus Woesearchaeota archaeon
CGAGGAGGGCGTCAAGGAGGCGGTCAGGGACCATATCGCCGCGGCAGGGAGCGGTCCTTGCCTGCGCCTGACGCGCTTCAAGGAGGAGTATCTGCCCGGCCGGCTCAAGGAACGCATCCTCCATGAGTATCTGTACAGCCCCGACTCCCTCGCCAGGATCGCGGCCAGGCTCAGCGGCGACTCGGGGCTTAGGATCGGGGTGGCCGACCTCTCGCATCTCGCGGCGCAGGAGATACTCAAGGATGACCGCCTCGATAGCCGTTCCCCGGCCAGGACTGACCGCCCCCGCCCCGCGCGTTACGAACGCTAAGGACGCAAGGACTGACGCAATCACTCCTCTTCCCAGCCAGTAAGCTTTATAAAGGGATGGTTGTTCTCGGCACGGTATGAAAGGAACGATCATGAACTACCGTCGGAGCGCTCACCGTACCAGCGGCAACCAGGTCATCATCCAGCCGGACGGCATCGAGACCCGCGAGGCCGCGGCGAAGCTCGTCGGGAAGAAGGTGACGTGGAACACGGGCAAGCGCGCCATCGCCGGCGAAGTGGCGAGCGCGCACGGCAAGAAAGGTGCCGTCAGGGTCCGCTTCGAGACCGGGATGCCCGGCCAGTGCGTCGGCCAGGAGATCTCGATTCTCTAAAGTCATTCTTCTTTCTTCTGCGATTCCTCCTCTTCCTTTAATGATTCTTCTTGCCGGTGATTCTCTTGAGAGAAGATGACTCGTCTTGATTATTCAGCGTTGCCTTGGATTCATGCCGGATGCGAAGATGGGCTCGCGTTTTCCACGAGGCCATAATTCTGAGCGTCCGACAATTTCTCGGACCGGAGGGAGAACAAGGTCTCCGCAACGCTGAGACGTAACGGTAGGTAAAGAGCCAGAGAATGCCTCTTTTTTCTCAGTCCATGATGAAGCAAGCGATCATCAGGAACAGGCCTTCCAGCATGAAGAGGATCTCGTAGACGATCCCGAACGCGGCCATGAAACCGAGGCTGAACGCGATCACCTTCATCGAGCTGAGCACCGCGACGAGACCCAACGCGAGGACGACGAGGCCGACGATCAACGTGCCCATCCCGACGCCGCTATGGAAGGTGAACTCGAAGAAGCTGTCCACGATGATGTAGAGGCCGCCGAACGCGACGATGTACGCGAGGACGACGCCCGGCACGCTCTTCGTCAGGTTGAAGAGCCACGCATCCTTGCCGATGAGCGGGAACAGCCCGAGGACGAAGATGATGGCGCCGACGAAGAAACTGATCCAATGGCGGATACTGTGCATCGATTCACCTCTCCTTCCATCCTACGGCAAAGGGTGTTTATAAAAGTTGCGGGGATCATGCTGCGAGCTGGCCGCTCTCAATCCTGGAACCGCGCTGCACGACCGCGAGGATGGCCCTGAGATGCTGCGTCTCATCCTCTTGCTCCTTCTTCAGGAGCGCTTGAAGCTCTTGGAGATCGTGCTCAGGGAATTTCGCGGCGGCGAGCGTCTTGAAGAAATCCTCGAAGAACGCCTCGTCCTTGAGGTACTCGAAATAGATGTCGACGCAGACCTTCATAGTGATGGTGAACGCCAGCTCCGATTCCTTGAAGAGCTTCGTGAACTTCGTCATGGCTCCTGAGATGTGCGCCTGGTTCGCCTCGAGATCCGCCAGCAGGCGTTGGACCTTCTTGGCGTCCCTCTCCGACTGGAGGGCGTGGAGGATGTCCATGACCCTGCGTTCTTCCTTGAGGAGGTCGTTCTCGGCGCGCGTCTCCTGACGGACCTCTCCCCTGAGCTGCCAGAGCCGGTCCATGAGGCTCATGACGTTCGAGACGGAGAAGACGAGCGTCTGCAACCGCCCTTTCTCATGTTGCGCCTGACGGTTGACGGCGAGATACTGGTTGTAGAGCTCCTGCTCCTCGAGCTTCTCGTCCGCGAGCAGCTGTTTCCTCATGGCGTTGAACCCGTCGATGACCTTGCCGAGCACGGGCGAAGGGTGCGCCCGATTGACCTCTTCGAGCTGCCGGATCGCGTCTTCGAACCCCCTCTCGATCGCAGCGACATCCTTCACCGTGCGGTACTCGGCGATGAACGTGTTCCGCTCCATGTAGGTGAGATCGTCGATCTGCTCGGAGAACGCTTCCAATTCCTTCTTCGAGAGGCCGATCACCGCGTCGACGTCGCCGCGGTCGGCGCTCGCCTTCAGCGCAGGCAGGCCCTTCTTGTCGAGCTCCTCCTTCTCCCGCAGGTCCTTCATCAGGTGCCGCCGCGCCACGCGCAGCAGGCTCCTGCTCGTCCGCAGCATCGTCGCCATCCGCGCCTCGAGGAAATGGAACATGGTACCACCTTTTTAATTGATTACTTCGACCCCGGAATACTAAGATCGATATCTTTCTTATTTTTCTTGGGTTTTGCCTTCTCGACCTCGGTCTTTATTTTTTCCAACAGAGTATTCATTTCTTCCGTTGAGAACTTGCTCGCGGTATCTCTCCAATATGGTTCAAGGTTCGCGATATTTATGTAGAGCCTCGTCGGCAACATATCAAGAGTTTTTTTGAGTTCTTCATCTTTCATATCGGGTTTTATCTTCTTGTTATATGCCCACAGAAGACTGCAGGCAAGATAAAGTCCTTTCCATGCATCTCCTTTCTCGCTCAATACAGGAAGGAGAATTTCAGGGTTCTCTTTGTTATCTTTTTCATCATCAACAATTTTTTTAACATCCTCTACAAATTTTTTCAGTGACAGGTAATATTCTTTGGTCATCCATTTGAGCGGATGATCGCCCTCTTTCGATCCTTCTTTCCGGATGTCGTCTATATCCTTAGTGATTTTCTTGACTTCCTTCTCCGCATTTCTTTCCTCTTCAGCTCGCGATGACTTTTGAGGATCCTCCCACACGTCCCACTTCCAGTGGAGGAGGCTCCAGTCCATGTTCCAGGCGCTCGCCCCGTTGAACTTGAAGCGCAGGAGATCGAACTTCCTGATGCGTGCGACGCCGAGCATCACCACCTCATCTTCCTTGAGGTCGAACGGAACCACGTTATTGGCGCCGTGCGGCCTGCCCTGGAGCGCGCCTTTCCTGCTCAGTCCCATCCACCCGAGATAATAACCATCAACACGCCCCTCTTCCTTGCCGCCGATGCCGGCGAGGAGGTTGTCGAGGTGCTTGTTCGGGGTCTCGGTGTAGTTCGGCTTGAGATCGCCGCGGTTGCGCGGATAGTGGTTGCCGTCGCGGAGCTTCACGGCGTCCTCTTTCTTGATGCGCCACCATGTGAACGCGTAGAGGCCGTTCTGCCACCAGCGTTTTCCCTCGAGGCCGGCCGGCACTTGGAAGCTGCCACCCTCGCCGGGTTGGGCGAGTTGTCGAGTCTCACTCTCCTCGACCCATTTCTGGATATCCTGTGGGGTGGTCTGCTCGAGCTTCTTCTGCGCGGTCTCACTCTCCCGTTCTTTCTCGTCTGCAGGTCTGAGATCATTCTCGATGTTCGCAAATTCTTTCTCGAATGCAGCATCGAAGAATTGTCGAGGCGTGTCGAGTTTAATTTCTGAAAAGGTCTTATCAGAGAATGTGTTCTCGAGAATATCTTTCTCACGCTGCTTGATTGCGTCAATCATGTGAGGGATAACTACTCCTTGGTATACATCCCTGTGAAGCACCCAGTAACCAGTTCTGTTGAGGCTCTTTGAATCTTCATTATCTATGAAGAACGCTTTCGCTTGCTCCTTGTGACCACCTTCATGTTTCTGCGCATAGTTCAGCGCACTTAGATGATATTGCTGAAGGGCTTTGACGATCGCCTGTTCGAGGAGAATCTTTATCTGTGGAAGGACCCGTATGAAGAACGGTTCACGAGAAATCTGTTCGACGCCGGTTTTTTCAAAATAACTCTGAAGATATGTGCTGAACTTGAAGGTATTAAATTCCTCCAAAGACATAGTCTCAAAATCGCTTTTCAGCGTCCCGAGCAGAGTAATTACATCTGGCTCGATTGTGTTTCTGACACGTGAATCAGTCTCTGCCATTTTCAATCAATCTGCCCCGCGAGGGTCGCGTGATCAGGATAGCGCGTGACGGAGAGTATCTTCGGCTCGAAGCCCTCGTCCTTCTGGCCTTTCTTCCGCTTGAGCCGGACGTGGAAGACCTCCTCCTTGTCTTTCTCGAGCAGGAACCAGTCCTTCATGACGTACCGATCGGAGCTGAGCCAGCCGATGCCGGCCGCGGCGCCGAGGATGCCGAGGATCCGGCCGCCCATGACCGTGGCGACCGCGTACTGGAAGAAGTTCCGGTGCGTCGCCTTCACCATGATCTGGCCGGCAGGGATCCGTTTCGGGCCGTACGTGCCGTTTGTGCCGGTGTAGCCGTGCATCTTCCGTTCCATCTTCGGCAGCTTCGCATGCTTGACGACGACGTACGCACCCTGAATCGGAGTATCATCCTCGTCAGTCACGTAGACCGTCACCGTGCCGAAACCGTCCGTCCATTCAGGATACTCCTTGCTCTTGTCCTCGGGGGCGTTGTTCTCGCCGCCGTCGGTCGAGTTCTTGCCTTTCCTGCCGCTCTTCCCGGAACCGTCGTCATCTCTCCCGCCTCGCCCGTCCTTGCCGCCGCCGAAGAGTCCGCCGATGCCGTTGCCGCTGGTGACGAGCTGGAAGAGCATGTAGATGATGGCGAGGACGACCGCGAGGGTGAGGTAGTCGAGGATGATGCCGAGGAAGACGCTCGCCACGCCCTGGGACGAGGCGAAGTTGATCGCTGCGAAGAAGGCCATCAGCGCTTCCTCCGCAATCTCTCGGCGATCTTCTCGACGGGGATGAACAGTATCAACGGCAGTCCGATCGCGTTGTGGTAGATGTCGAGGATGCCGAGGAGCAGGAAGAGGAGGATGACGGCGAACAACCGCGAGATGAAGCTCTTGTTCAGCGGCTTCACCGCGACGTAGATGCCGAGGACGACGATGCCGATGGGGACGAGGCCGCTGAAGACCGCGGTGATGATGCCGCCGTTCGCGGTCAGCCAGTTCTCAGGCATCATGAACGCGCTGATCGCCGCGAACACCGCCGCGATGACGCCAGCCGTCTTCCGGTCGAACATGGTGCCGTTCTTCGTCTTGAGCTTGCCGAAGACCCAGAACGCGACGGCCATGAAGAGGACGAAAAGGCAGAAGCGGAGGAAGCCGAGCTGCACGTACGGGTCGTGCAGGATGGTGATGTTGAACATCTGGCTGATCAGGCCGACGACGTTGTTGAGCGGGGAGATGCCGGTGTATCCTTGGGTCGCGGCGACGAGCGGCAGGGGGAGGACGAGAAGGAACGGCAGCGCGAGGACTCGACCGAATCGCTTCAGGAAATGGCTGTCCACCACTACACCACCGATTTCTTTTCCACTCCCTGAGAGGAGATGTTTATAAAACTTTCTAAATTCTTGAACGGTTCTTCCTCGACAAAACCGGGAATGTTCTTAAGCGAGCGATCGGGGTCGAGCGGATGGCGTTTTTCCCGAGCGTCTGGCGCGCGTTCGGAGAGCTTTCACGCGCCTTTCGTCGGCCGCAGTCTCTGGTGGCGGCTCGCGCCGGTGCTCGCGTCCTGGCCCGTCCTGGAGAGTTATCTTGATCGGCACAAGGGCGAACGCCTCGGATGGAACACCGCTCCCGGCAACGCGATCAACTTCTTCTGGATCAGCTTGGCGGGCGATGCAGCCGCTCTTCAACGTGCCGCTCGGCGAAACGTTCCCGCTCGACCGGTTCTTCGTCATCCTGCCGATCCTCGCGTACGGGCTCTTCGTCGGCTACATCTCCTTCGGCCACAAGCTCGGCGAACGAGTCGCATACGCGCCGGCGTACCCCTGGTCATCTACTACTTGTGCGTCTTCGCAATCCTCAGGGGGAACGAGGCGCTCGACGTCAACCGGTACTTCCTCTTCGCAGCCGTCCTGCTCTTCGGCGTCGTCTACGGGCTGCGTGGGCTCTTCTTCTGGCCGCTGCCGGACACGGAAGGGCCGATGGGCGGCGACAAGTGAATCGTTGACGAACGACAATGATGTGCCTCCCAGTTATATATTTATTAAGTTATATATTTATTATAACAAATCATATTTATGAAATCTGTGGTTTTTGATTGAAATATTTAGAATTAGTATTATTATAATGACTGTGCTTTTTGCTTAAAACTTATATAATATATTTTGCAATAGATATTATGACCAATAGTTATACATAACTATTTGATTCTTATTTGTTTCTCTTGCAATCAATATTATATGCAATATTTGTATTTCACATGACGGAACACATAGTAGTACAAATATTTAGTTTTTCCCAGAGAAAAAAAGATTATGAAAATTATAATATCTGCCTAAAGGTTATAGAAACCATGCTCGAAGGAGAAAAAACGACGAACCTAAGAACAGAGATTGGCTGAGCAGAGGACAAAGACCGCTCACAACGTGTCGAGCGGGCTGACTACGCGTCGTTTCTCCTCGCTGCTGACGTGCGTGTAGATCTCGGTCGTCTGGATCGAAGCGTGGCCGAGCAGCTCCTGGATGACGCGGAGGTCGGTCCCAGCTTCCCGGAGATGCGTGGCGAAACTGTGCCTGAGCTTGTGCGGCGTCACCTGCTTCGCGATGCCGGCGCGCCGCGCAGCAGCCGTGACGATCTTCTGCGCGTTCCGTGGCGTCATCGCATCGCCGTCCCTGCCACGGATGATGAGCCCGGACGCGACCCTTTCCGCGCGCAGGTATGCCTGGATTTCCGCCACCAGTCCATCCGAGAGGATCACCATCCGGTCCTTGCCGCCCTTGCCGCCGCGGACCCAGGCGATATGCTGGCTCGGCTCCAGGTCCGCGACCTTGAGGTTGAGGCATTCCGAGATCCGGAGGCCGGACGCGTAGAGGAGCTTGATCAGGAGCCGCGACTTCTCGTGGCCGGCGGCCTCGATGAGGCGCTTCACCTCTTCCTTGGTCAGCACGATCGGCAGCTTCTTCAGGATCTTCGGGGTCTTGATCTTGTTGAACCCCCGTTCCAGGATATCATTATAATAGAAGAGGAGTGCGGACCGGGCGAGCGCGACAGAGCTGTTCTCTTGCCCTTTGTCCAGCAGGTCGGCAAGGTAAGACTTCATCTCATCTTCCGCCACCTCTTCCGGTGCCTTCTTCACAGATTCCAGGAAGTTCCGGTTGACGTAGAGGTACTTCTTGATCGTGTTCGGGCTTGAGCCCCTGAGCTTGAGCTCTGTCACCAGTTTTCGGAGCGGATCCTGCGCTTGCGTCGCATCCATTGAGCATCCCTCGTCGATAAACACCAAAAATGGTTCTGATAATGTATATTATACGAACATTTATTTATAAATATTTCGCTCCGAGAACGAGAAAACAGTGCGAACGGATGATCCAAAACCCAGAAATCGCAGGAAAACAGGTATTCTGCCTCCCGGGACCCCCTGGGCAAACAAATTGTGGTTTTGTCGAATAAACGTTTCTCAAAAGGTTTAAATATCGCACTACGCTATTCCTTTCCACACGTCCGGCCTGATGGCCAGACAGGGGGTGTAAGAGTGGCACAGAAGACAACTACTGGTTCGAACATTTGGTCGAAGGTCGGCGTCTGGTCCTATATCGCGGGCCTCGTCATCGCGCTCTTGGTCGCGATCTTTTCAGGAATCGGCGGTCTCGCCTCATGGGCGATCTGGACACTCGTCATCTTGGGTGTCATCGTCGGCCTTTTGAACATTGGCGACGACGAAGTCCTGATGTATCTTGTGGCGAGTGTGGCTTTCGTGGTCTCGGCGAGCGCCTTGGAGGGCGTCTTCGCCGCGGTCGGCGGCCTGACGATGATCGAGACGTTCATGAACGCAATCATCGTCTTCACGGCTCCGGGCGCGCTGGTGGTGGCGTTCAAGGCGCTGTACCAGGTTGCGAAGAGCGACTGAGACTGGATGGCCTGAAAAACCCTTTTCTTCTTCATTTTCTATGGTCATCCACGATCATCTAAGGTAGTATGTGTTCATACTGTTTCCCGGGACGCCTGTTCTTTTCCGGAGCGTCATCTCTTCGTCTTCTTCGCAGGGATCTTCTCCCTGAGCCCGGTGAAGTACCGTCCGAAGATGAGGTATAGCCGTTTCAGTTCGATTCGGCCCTCCGGCAGAAGTTGGTAGACCTTCTTCCGGCCGTCCCGCGAGAACTTGATTAGTTTCTGCCGGCGCAGCTTCTTGAGTGCGGGGTAGATGGTGCCGGGCGTCAGCGGCCCGCCTTTCCGGTTGCCGATCATCGCCGCGAGCTGTTCGCCATAGAGCCGCTCCTTCGAGAGCTCGTGGAGGATGAGGAAGCTGAGCAGCCCCTTGAACTGGATGTATTCCGACTCGTCGCGCCGTTTCATGCGTACCACCTCGTGTCGTTCCTTCCTCGGCCGATATTTAAACTTATTGGTCATCCTATCACTTCGTGCTCGTGCGTCATCCCGCGCAGACATATTGCTTATAATATATTAAATTTAATGGATTCAGGAAGTCTATAATTTGTGGTTTTCGCCTAAATATTATAGAATTTAATTTTTATTATATTTTTAATTTTTGCTTATAATTTATAGACATAATAATATTAAAAATTATTGTTTTTGCCTAAATATTTAAGATTATCTCTGTAATGTCATTGTTGTGTAAAAACATATATTTAATAAAATATATTATATAAACAATTGTATAGAAAATAATTTTTTAAAAATAGATTATATAATAAATATTTTTATAAATGTGTTGTACATAATTATTGTTGTAAGATATATATCATGAACGCGACTTCTCAGTTCGCCATATCGTCGGCGGAATCAGATTGCCTTGTCCGTGAGCAGCTGCCGGGAGATTGTCTCGCTGATCATCAGGATGTTCCGGCGCGCCTGGAGCTCCTTGAACTTGAGATCAAGGCTATGATAGACCTTGCCATTGACGAATGTCTTGAGGATTGGCACGCCCTTCGCGGCGAGGTTGATGAGATGCCTCTCCACCATCTCGACGGTAAGGCCGAGCCGTTTCGCCATCTCGAGCGAGGTGATCGGATCCTCGACCGCGTAGAGGACCATCGCCACCTCCTGCTCGCGATGCGTGAGCGTGATGACGACCGCCTCTCCGTGCGCCGGCGCGAGCTGGAGCTCATCGAGCCGCTCGGAAAGCTTCCCTATCTTCGCGTCGAGCTCGGCCAGGTACTCGTAGCACGCCTGGACCTCGTTCGTATTCTGGTTGATGGCGTCGAGATGCTGGTTCATTTCCTCCTTCACGGCGGCGAACGCCCGTTTCACGCCGACGTTCATCCTCATGAGGGAGTCGCTGAACTGCTCATTCGTTGTACGCAAGATGCAATCACCCCAACCGGAGAACGGGAGGGCAGGGGCTCATTTTTAAAGTTTATGACTGGGAATCATAGCGGTCCGAGATAGGGAAAAGAAGGCGTTTCAGGGGAAACAATTAAAACCCCTTCGCGCAAGCGGGATGCGATGATTGCCAAGCAGAGCCTCGCGGTCGCGCTTTCGCGTCTCAAACACTTCGAGTCTGCGAAGATGGCGCTGGAGCAATACCCGACGGAGTCTGATCTTGCGGCCGACCTCCTTTGGGACGCGGCGATGAGGGGCAGGATCGAAGGCAGACGCATTCTCGACCTGGGGGCAGGCACGGGCATCCTCGCGATTGGCGCCGCCCTCCTGGGCGCTTCTGAGGTCGTCGCGGTCGAGAAGGACGAGGACGCCATCGCCGTCTTCCGGGAGAATCTCGAGCTCTACGAGGGGGTCGAGCGCCTACGCATCGTCGAGGCCGATGTGGCGTCGTTCCGCGAGCCGGCCGACCTCGTCGTCATGAACCCTCCGTTCGGCACGAAGGAGCGCCATGCCGACCGACTCTTCCTCTCTGCCGCGGTGCGGCTCGCGCCCATCATCTACACGATCCACAAGTCCTCGACGGAGAAGTTCGTGAGGGCGTTCGCGGACGATGAAGGGTTCGCGGTCACGATGGCGCAACAGCGCTCCTTCCCTCTCAAACGGTCGATGCCCCATCATGAGAAGCAGCATCGGGACGTCGAGGTGACGCTCTTCTGCTTAGAGCGACGTTGATCGAGTATGATTCGCTTCGCGCGTCACCGTCCTGTCTGTCCGTCGCATCGTCCTCGGGTGACGGGCTATCCGAAAGCGAAGCCGGGCTTTGCCGTGTGCCGGATCCTTCGAATCAGTGCGCCTGGGAGAGCCGCCCACTTCTCGTCCGTCCCTTCCTTCGCTGCACCGCTCACCCCCCGATGGTGGCGACCATGATGTCTACGGATGTTGTTGAATGATACTCTCATCTGATGGGCGTCATCTGATGAGGGCGTAGGCGTGCACGACCGCGAGATTGAGGCCGCCGTTGATCGCCATGAACATGACGTAGCCCGCGCCGAAGTACTCGAGGTTGTAGGCGAATGCGAACCCGATGAGATGGTACAGCACGATCAGTGCCGCGGGATACGGGACGATGAAGGAGAGGTAGCCGATGAGGATCGCGAGGGGGAGCGTCAGCCAGAGATACCTGAGCTCTTTCGGGCTGACGATCGAGTAGCTGACGGTGAGGACGAGCGCGGGGAAGAGCACCCCTTCTCCCCGTGATGCGAGGATGATGATGCCGGCAGGGGCGATGTCGAAACCGGAGAACCGCACCATCCGGTCGCCGAGATACGAAAGACAGGCATTCACGAAGCCGAAGAGGAGCGTGAGCCACATGGCCTTTCGGGGCGCATTTACCGTTTAAAACATTGTTTCTTGATCCACCTAAGGGCGCCGATCATCTTTGAGTCGTCTCCGCGCTTCCACTTCCACTTCGAGATCGAGCACCCGTTCCGCTATCCGCGTCTCTTTTTCCTCGTCATAGGACCGGGCCTTCGCCGCCGCGAACCGTTCAATCGCCTCCTCTAGCCCTTTCGTCGTAATCAGCGGCTGTGCGAACGCTTCACTCATTTCGGTCTCCGTGAGCGGTCGGTTGCTCATGGTCATGGGCCGGAGGACATCCTGTACCACGAGTCCGGTGACGATGTCTTGCACGTGGCGCCCGGAGAGCGGCCGCGGTTTCTGTCCTTTGATCCTGACTTGTTCGGCATAGTTCCCGACCGCGTCCCAATCATCTATGCGCACGTAGCCGGCGGCGATCCCTTCGGAGAGGTGGCTCTGGAAGATCCGCGCGTACTCCCTAGGCGTCCGCGGCCCGGGCGCGAAGAGGACGAGCTGGCTGAGCCGGTCATCGAGCGCAGGGTCGACACTGAGCTGATGGTTCGAGGTCGAGACGAGGAGGTAGTTCCCCTTCTCCTCGGTGAACAGTCCCTGCAGCTCGTTGAGGAGCGTGTTGGTGATGTTCTTCTCCTCGGGGCTGTGGCTGAGGCCGCGCCGGTCGTGGATAATCGATTCGATGTCGTCCGCGACGATGAGATATGCCGCCTCGCTCTCCCTGATGGTCTGGAACTCTCCCCGGAGATTCTTGGCGCTCTCGGCGAAGAGCGATGATTTAATCGCGTTCGTCAGCGAAAACAACTTCAACGGCACCCGCATCCGCGGTTCGAGATCGCGTTTCGCGGCGAAATAGCATTGCCGGATCCCCATCGTCTTTCCCGTACCGGGGTCTCCCTGGATGCTCACCGTCGATGGAAGGGCGAGCCGCTTCCGCAAGGGATTCTCTTTCCCGTCGAAATGGCTCAGGCCGTAGATCGCCGTCCAGAGGCCGGACATCATCTCCTCGTTCCCGACGACCGCTTTCTCTGTCACGAGCGCCGGGACCGCGAGGACGCGTTCCGGTCCGTTGCCGTTGAGTCCGGCATAGCGGTCGCCGTCGAGCGTCACCTGGAACGCGTCAGTCAGGCCGCGCAGCTCAGCGTATCGCCCGTCCCGGGCTGCGGCTCGTGCCGCCTCCGAAAAAGAGGAGAGGAGCTCTCCGAGTCGCTCTTTGGGATTGCTGCCTACAGCACTGCGGCGGGAGAGATACTCCTGGAAGGGGCTCCGGAAGAGCGTCTCCCGCCGTTCCTCCCCGTTCCCGAGACCGGGGAAGCCGGTGATTGCGTACCGTTTCTCCTGCCCGCGTTCGAGGCCGTGCCTCTTCAGCACGTGTTGGGCCGCGACGTCGACCGCGTACATGCTGAGGAACGGAAGCTTCACCTGTGCCGGAAACTCGTCGTTCACGGCGTGCCGCAGCCCGTCGTGCAGCGCCTCGTAGATGCCGAGGAAGTCGCAGAGGACCTCCTTCTCATACTCGCCGAGGGGGAGGGGAAGGCTCTGGTTCAGCTCGTAGCGCATGACGCCGAGCGCCTGGCTCCTTTTCGCCGCGACCGCTTTCTGGTCGAGCGCAATCGTGTACTGCTGCCGCATCCTTCACCCTCCTCCTGGCACGCATCGGTTCAGGCGAGATAGTCGCTCCCGTGCTCCCTGAGCGTCTTGGCATAGTCCTTCGCCAGCTTCCTGCGTTGATCGCTCGCTTGCGAGGCTTTCACTTCGCGCGGCGTCAGGTTCACGAGGTCGCCGATATCCGTGTCGATGCCCGTGCCGATCCGCGACGGCACGCTCTTCACGATCTCGTTGGCGTAGCTGTCCACCGAGGCGTCGAGTCGCGTCAGGACAATCTTCGCCTCTTCCGAGAGGGCGTGGAGGTGCTTGATCTGCTCGGGGTTGACGACGTTGTACGGCCCGATCTTGTAGAGTTCGAGGGAGCGCTGCAACAGTTCCATGTCCGAGGAGAATTCCTGCAGGACATCGTAGAGCGGCACCACCTGGCTGAGGATGACCCGGGAACGTGCGATCTCCTTCCCGTTGACGAGGATGTTGTTCGTCGCGTTGCGTGCGGCCTTCTCATAGGTGTGACGCTCCTTGCGCAGGTCATTGATCTTGCGTTGCACCGCAGCATACTCCTTGCTCCCTGCCTGGTGCAGTTGTGCACCTTGCTTCTGGAGCTCCTCGATCTCGCCCGGCAGCCCTTTGAGCCTCATCTCTGCGATCCCAATCTGCGTGTCCTGCAAGAGGACGTTATCGACCAATGTATGCATGCTTTCCTCGGTCCGGTCACGCAGCGACTCGATGCTCGTCGTCATGGTCTCGAGCTCTCCGACCCCTCTCTCGAGCTCGGCCATGAGCCGTACCTTGTTCCGCTCACGCACGATGGGCGCGAGCTTCTCCTCGAGCTTTGCGGTGTGCTTGGTCCCGATGAGGAAGCCGAGATAGGTCTCGCCGAACTGACGGATCTTGATCTGTGTCCGTTCCGAGTCTGTGTAGAGTTTCGACGGGTTGTCCGGCATCCACGCTTTGTCGATGCCTGCCTTCGCATCGTCGAGCACTTCGCGGAACTTCTCGAGCCGCGCAGAGATCTCTTTCGGCGTCACTTCCGGAAGCGCGTGCGCCAGCGCGTAGTACTGGTCGGGGTTCTCCTGGAGCTGGCGTGCGAGACGCCGCTTCCCCTCGTCCGAGAGCTTCGGATGGGCGCGGTCCGCGATCTGCAGCGCGTCCTCGAAACTGACCGAGAGCGTCTGGCTCTCTTGCTCAGTCTTTGTTTCCAGATCATCCATCTTCTTCAGCCTCCTTGTCCTTGTTCATGCGACCCTCTCGAATTGTGCCGGAAAGGCCGCCTTCCCCCAGAATCCTTCGACGATATGCTGCGCCTTGAAATGGACCCTGTCGAGGAGCGACGCGTGCCGCCTTCCCGTCGTCGCTCCGTAGGGGACGACGTAGAGCGCCATCCCTTCGAGGCGTGCGTAGTCGATCGCTCCTTTCAGGTAGCCGTTGTTCGTCACGACGATACCTCTCCTTTGGGGGATGCCTGACAGCCTGAGGTCCTCCATGAACTTCGCCACGTCCGCGTGCGTCGCAAGCGGCGCTTTCTTCGATTCCTTGTACTTGCACTCGATATATTCGCGATGCGGATACGGTGCGAGGACGAGGTATCCGACGTCGAGTGGGGTGAACCATCGTCCCTTCATGCGGAAGCCCGCTTTTGCGACTTTCTCCTCCAGGCGTACATCGACGAACCCTTCATCCTTGAGGATCTGCGCGACATACTGAGCGTACCAGTGCGGCTTGCTGCTCATCCTACTTCTCCGGCGCGATCTTCTTCGGTCCTTCCGTCTCGCCGCCGAGCTTGCTGTACGCCCAGCGCGAGACTTCGACCGTTTTCATCGCGCCGTCCATGACGTAGTGGCCTCTTCCTTGGTAGGCGCCCTCAAGCCGCCAGGTCATGTCTGTGAGCGGCAGCTCCGTATGCTCCTGCGCATTCTGCAGATAGACCTCACGTTGCTTGTCGCCATTCAGTCTGACGCTGAGCGCGTAGTTGTTGGGATAGTCGAGGAATCCCTCCGCCACGGGGTATTTCGCCAGCTCCTCGAGCTCGTCGATCGGCTTCCGCGCGTTGTGGGCGCCGAGCATGTACGCGCCGCCGAGCGCGGCCGTGAACGCTCCTGCCAGGAGGACGCGTCGCAGGGCGCCGCCTTTCGTTCTGTTCGCATTTCCTTCAGTCCCTTCCACGAGTATCACCTTCGTCGTTGTTCTCCTCGTTGAAGGCCTTTCCTTTAAAGTGTCTTTCCAAGTTTTTTCCGTGACTTCTCCAAGAAAGGCGCTTGGTTTTC